>JAVRPG010000578.1:0-9866 GCA_032162325.1 Mycobacterium sp.
GTGTTCGAGTACGGAGTCGCCGAATTGGTCAAGGCCGGACTGCGGCCACCACCGCCGGTGCGGTTTCCGCTTTCGGAGGGACGGGCGGCGTTGCAGAGCCTGGCCGACGGCGGGGTACTCGGCAAGGTCGTGCTGGAGCCGTGATGAGCGCGTGCGCGAAGAACATCGGACGATGACCGAGCCGCGCGCGTTGGCCTTCGACGTGTTCGGCACGGTCGTCGACTGGCGCTCCAGCATCATTCGCGAGCTCGAAGAGTTCGGCCAAAGGCATGGGCTGCAACAGGATTGGCAGGCCTTCGCCGACAGCTGGCGCGCCGGATATGGCCCGGCGATGGATCGAGTGCGCCGGGGCGATCGTCCGTGGACGAGAATCGACGACCTGCACCGGATGATCCTCGAGGAGTTGCTTCGCTCCGCTGGGATCACGTCGATAAGCGACACGGAGATCGAACAACTCAACAAGGCATGGCACCGGCTGGACCCGTGGCCGGACTCGGTGCGCGGGCTCACCCGCTTAAAAGAGCGGTTCATCATCACGACGCTGTCGAACGGCAACGTATCGCTGCTGACGAACATGGCCAAGCGGGCCGGCCTGCCGTGGGACTGCGTGATCTCCGCCGAACTTTTCCACCACTACAAGCCCGACCGGGAGGCATACCGCGGGTGTGCCGACCTGCTCGACGTGCCTCCGGATCAACTGATGCTTGTCGCCGCGCATCCCGGAGATTTGCGGGCGGCGCGCGGTGCGGGACTGATGACCGGGTATGTCGACCGTCCGCTGGAGTACGGCCCGACTCAGCGACCACACAGGATCGAGGACGGCGAATTCGATGTCACGGCAACGGATTTTCTCGATCTTGCCGATCAGCTGGGTGCGTGAACAGGCGGCGTAGCGTGGATATGTGACCGATCAAGTGATTACCGCGTTGCCGCCCGCACTGCGCAGGGCTCTGGAACTACTTTCCGATCCGCCTGCCAACCCGGACATCAGCAAGGGCTACCTCGACCTGCTGGGCGACGATCCGGCGACGGACGACACACCGCCGAAGAACGCAGGCGCCATCCAGGCGGCCTGGGCGTCGGGCCTCGGGTCGATGTTGTACGACAACGCACAGGCGATGGCGCGCAGGCGGCTGAGCATTTGGCAGCTGCCGACCGACTGGCTGAACATCCCATCCGGCGGCGTGGCCCTCGACGTCGGTAGCGGCCCGGGCAACGTGACCGCGTCACTGGCCCGCGCCGCAGGCCCGAATGGTCTCGCGCTGGGCGTCGACATCTCCGAACCGATGCTGGCCCGGGCAGTCAGCGCACAGGCGGGGCCGCAGGTCGGCTTCCTTCGGGCAGACGCGCAGAAGCTTCCACTGCGCGACGAGACCGTGGACGCGGCGGTCTCCATCGCCGTGCTTCAGCTGATTCCGAACCCGTCGGCAACCCTGGCCGAGATGGCGAGGGTGCTGCGGCCCGGCGGCCGGATGGCGGTGATGGTGCCGACTGCGGGACCCGCCGCCGCGTTGTTCCGCTTGCTACCCGATGGCGGCGCGCACTTCTTCACCGAAGACGAACTTCCAGACACCTTCGAGGATCTCGGCCTCGTCAGCGTGCGGGCGAAGACCCTCGGCAACTTCCAATGGGTGCGCGGGAAACGACCCTGACGCCGTAGATTCGACCCGTGAGCACCGGCGGAATCGTCCTCGTTGCGCTCGCGATCGCCGTCGGACTGGTCGGCATCGTCGTCCCACTGTTGCCGGGCGCGCTGCTGGTGTTCGGTGCGATCGCGGTGTGGGCAGTCGTTGAGAACAACGTCACCGGCTGGGTGACGCTCGGCGTGGTGACTGCCCTGCTGGGCGCGGCCACATTGATCAAGTACATGTGGCCGATGCGACGCATGCGGGCGGCTGACGTGCGCACGTTGAGTCTGGTCGTGGGTGCAGTGCTGGGCATCATCGGGTTCTTCGTGATCCCGGTGCTGGGCTTGGTGATCGGTTTCGTGTTGGGCGTCTACTTGTCAGAGCTGGCCAACCGTCGAGACCAGCGGCTGGCGTGGACGTCGACGAAACACGCTGTGAAAGGCGTCGCGCTGTCGGTCGGCGTGGAGTTGGCCGGCGCGCTGCTGGCGACAATGGTCTGGGTGGTTGGCGTCTACCTGACCCAGTGACTTGTGGAGCGGCAGCCGCGCTCACCGCGGCTACGACGCCACAAATCGACGGTTCAGCCCAGGAGCGCCGCGCGCACCCGCGCGACGTCCTCGGCCGTCACGCCCGCCGCCGCGAGGTAGTCCGGCAGCGAGCCGTAGTTCTCCTCGATTGACCGGCGGGCGGCGTTGAGGTAATCCTCCCGCACGCCCAGCACCTCATCAGTCAGCCGGGCCTCAGCGAAGGTGATCGTCTCGTCCGTCTCCGAGTGTTCGCGGACCGACTCGAGGATGCGTTCACGCAGGGGGGCGATGGCTGTGTTGCTGCGCAGAAAATCGGCGAGGATCGCGTCGCGGTCCACACCGATGGCTTCGAGCACGGTCGCCACCGTGAACCCGGTGCGGTCCTTGCCCGCGAAACAGTGGGTGATCACCGGCCGCTCGTTGGCGAGCAGCGAAATGACTCGCCGCACAGCGCGTTGCGCACCACCGAGTGTCGGGAAGCGCAGATACTCCTCCGTCATGAACCGCCCGGCGGCCGCCGCGACATCTTCGTCGTCGGGCTTCTCGCTCATCATCTTCTGGAACGTGGCCTCGTGCGGCGCCTCACCGTCGACCGCGGACACGTCGGGAAACGGCAGCAGGTGGACCGCGACACCGTCGGGCACCTGACCCGCGCCGCGGCGTTCCAGCTCCCGTGGCGAGCGCAGGTCGGCCACATCGGTGATACCGAGTTCAATCAGCCGCCGCCGCCCGTCTTCGGAGAGTCGGCTCAGCTCGCTGGACCGGAAGAACCGTCCCGGCCGCACACCGGTCTCCTCGGCGACGTCGCGGAAGTTCCACGCCCCCGACAGTTCCCCCAGGACGACGCTCACTACTTGGTCACCGCCGCCGCGAACGCAGACTTCTCGCGGCCGATCTCGGCGCGGGCGATGGTTCGCATGTGCACCTCGTCGGGGCCGTCGAACAGCCGCATCGCCCGGTGCCAGCCGTAGAGCTGGGCCAGCGGGAAGTCGTCGCTGATGCCGGCCGCGCCGTGCACCTGGATCGCGCGGTCGATGACGTCACACGCCACCTGCGGCGCCACGGCCTTGATCTGAGACACCAGCACGTGCGCCTCCTTGTTGCCGTGCTGGTCGATGGTCCACGCCGCCTTCTCGCACAGCAGCCGGGCCTGGTCGATCTCGTTGCGCGACTTCGCGACCTGCTCGCGCACCACGCCCTGCTCGGCCAGCGGCTTACCGAACGCGACACGCTTCTGAACCCGGTCGATCATCAGCGCCAGCGCCCGCTCGGCCGCCCCCAGCGCCCGCATGCAGTGGTGAATGCGGCCCGGGCCAAGCCGGGCCTGCGCGATCGCGAACCCCGCACCCTCCTCGCCGAGCAGGTTCTCCACCGGCACCCGCACGTTGTCGTAGACGATCTCGCAGTGCCCGTGCTGGTCCTGCCAGCCAAACACGGGCGTCGACCGCAGAATGTTCACCCCGCGGGTGTCGATCGGCACCAGCACCATCGACTGCTGCTGATGACTGGCGGCGTCAGGGTTGGTGCGGCCCATCACGATGAGGATCTTGCAGCGCGGGTCGGACGCGCCCGTCGTCCACCACTTCCGCCCGTTGATGACGTAGTCGCCGCCGTCGCGGGTGATCGTCGTTTCGATGTTGCGGGCGTCGCTGGAGGCCACCGCAGGCTCGGTCATCGAGAACCCGCTGCGGATCTCGCCGGCCAGCAGCGGCTCCAGCCACTGCTTGCTCTGCTCCTCGGTGGCGAACAGGTGCAGGGTCTCCATGTTGCCGGTGTCGGGTGCGGCGCAGTTGGTGACCTCGGGCGCGATCTCCAGGCTCCAGCCGGTCAGCTCGGCCAGCGGCGCGTACTCGAGGTTCGTCAGCCCCGACACCGCAGGCAGAAACAGGTTCCACAGCCCCCGTTCCTTGGCCAGGACCTTGAGGTCCTCGATGACCGGCGGCACCGTGTGGTCGTTCGGGCCCGCTTCGTGGCGATAGCGGGCGTACGCCTCCTCGGCGGGGAAGACGAACTCGGTCATGAAAGCGGTCAGCCGCTTGTGGTAGTCCTGTGCCTTGGCCGACATCGCGAAATCCATCACTGCCCTCCAAGGAGACGGGCGGCTTTGGCCGCTGAGGGAGCCGCGCCCGGAGTCCGGCACGGGGTGCTTGTCGGGGACCCGGCATATGCTGCGAAACGGGTCTGGACTGGGCCGTCGGGTTGCTCCGGAGAGACAACCGGTTGCAGAGCCGAGAAGAGTCTGCGGTCGGAGTCGAAGCTTTCGGCTTCATCCGTCAGAGAAGTCACGCCTGCCACGATATGACAGTTTGAGAAAGTGGCGTCGGGAAGGTAACGAGGCCCTCCCCTGCAATCTCGGGGGAGGGCCTCAATCGCGCCCGGAACAACGCCGTCGCGTCGAGCGTAGAAACATGTCATGACCGAGAGCCGTCCACCGTTCCCACCGTTCACGCTCGAGACCGCCAGGCAGAAGGTCCAGGCCGCCGAGGGCGCCTGGAATACCCGCGACCCCGACCACGTCAGCCTGGCCTACACCGTCGACTCACAGTGGCGAAACCGGGACGAGCACGTCGTCGGGCGCGAGCAGATCGTCGCGTTTCTCACCCGCAAATGGCAGCGCGAACTCGATTATGTGCTGCGCAAGAGCCTGAGGGGCTTCCGGGAGAACCGGATGGCGGTGCGCTTCCAGTACGAGTGCCGCGACGCCGCCGGGCAGTGGTACCGCAGCTACGGCAACGAGCTGTGGGAGTTCACGGAGCAGGGGCTCATGGCGCGGCGGGAGGCCAGCATCAACGACATGAGGATCGACGAGTCCGAGCGGCGCTACTTCGGGCCGCGGCCGGAGTCGGAGTATGGGACCGACATCCCGCTGTGGTGACGTGAAGAGGCCCTCCCCGGAAGGTCATCGAGGAGGGCCTCAGGGGTTGTCTGGTTATTCGCCTGCCGGCATGTCGACGACGAAGCCGTGATGCCGGTGCCACCGGTGGCCGGGCATGACGACGACGGGTGGCCGGGCGATGGTGTTCGGGGTGGCGACGATGCCGGGACGCGGTGTCGGCTCGTAGGAGTAGGTGCCTGCGTTGGCCATGCCGGCCAGGCCGAGCGCGGCGCCGCCGAGGATGCCTGCCGAGACGGCGGGTAGCGCGATGTAGCGGGCGAAGCTGCGGGCGATGGTGGTCATTTCTGAATCCTCCTGTGGTGGTGGGATTTTCGGCTCTCCTGTCGGTCTCTCCGGCGTTGAGATAACTCTCTCGCATCGCGTCGGCGAAGTCTGTCGGGCGATCGGCGGTTGCATCGGTTGAATCCCGTGTCCCCCGATCGGTGGATAACCGAGACATGAAGAGGCCCTCCCCGGGGTCGCGGGGAGGGCCTCCGTCTGGGGGGGATCAGCGCGTGTAGCCCGGCTGCAGGTCCTGGAGGTGGTGGATCCCGTGGTGCCAGCGCCAGCCCGGCATGGCGTTGGGGGCGGGGTGGGCCTTGACGTTCGGGGTGGCCACGATGCTCGGCGGGCGCACGTCGGTGGTGGCTGCGTTGGCCGTGCCTGCCAGGCCGAGGGCGGCTCCGCCGATCATCCCGGCCGAGACGATCGGTAGGGCGATGTAGCGGGCGAAGCGGCTGGTGTTGGTGTTCATGTGAGTTCCTTTGTCTTCGTTGACTTTTGGTGTCGTGCGCCGGTGTGTTGCGGCGATGACTTAAGACTGCCGCCCCGCGGACCTGTTGTATGTCCGGCGATCGGAGGTTGAGCAGGATGAACCGCCTGTCCCCCGATCGGAGGAAGGGCGTTGTGGTAGGCCGCTACCGGCCGGCGTTACACGCGGATGTCTTCGGCGACGGCCTGCAACGCGGCAAGGTGCTCATCGACCGTGCGCAGGCCCGCGCCCATCGTGTTCACCGACACGTGGGTGGCGCCTGCCGCGGTCCACCGGGCGAGTTCGTCGGCGGCCTGCTGTCGGTCACCGCTCCAGGTGACGCGGCCTTCCATCCCGATCGTGGACGGGTCCCTGCCCGCCGCGATCGCCGACCGCGCCACGATGTCGCGCGCTTCGTCGAGTTGGGCCCCCGGCGACATCATTGGGAACCATCCATCGCCCAGCCGGCCCGCGCGCTCCAACGCCGGCCGCGATGCGGCACCGATCCACACCGGGATCGGTCGCTGCACAGGCAGCGGTGCCAGGCCCGCGCCCGTCACCCGATGGTGCTTGCCGTCGAAGGTCACCGACTGCTCAGTCCACAACCGCCGCATCACCTCGACCTGTTCGCCCAACCGCTTGCCGCGGTTGGTGAAGTTCTCGCCAAGGGCCTCGTACTCGACGGTGTTCCAGCCGAGCCCGACTCCCAGGCGCAGACGTCCCTCGCTGAGCAGGTCTACCTCGGCGGCCTGTTTGGCGACCAAGACCGTCTGCCGCTGCGGGAGGATGATGACCCCGGTCACCAGCTCCAGCGTGGCGGTGACGGCCGCCAGGTAGCCGAACATCACGAACGGTTCGTGAAACGTGGTGTGCACGTCGTACGGGCCGGCCCAGCCGACGTGAACCGCGGGGTCGGCGCCGACGACGTGGTCGTAGGCCAGCAGGTGGGTGAAACCCAGTTCCTCGACGCGTTGGCCGTAGGCACGGACGGCTGCTGCGTCACCGCCGAGTTCTGTCTGGGGGAACACCACGCCGATTCGCATACTGTGCCCCAACGCACCGAGGCCCTCCCCCAATTCCTCGGGGAGGGCCTCGGTGATGTTTATCAGCGGATGTAGCCCGGCTGCAGGACCTCGACTTGGTAGATCCCGTGGTGCCAGCGCGAGCCCGGCATCGCCTCGGGCGCCGGGTGCGCCTTGACGTCGGGCGTCGCGACGATGTCCGGCGGGCGCACGTCGGCGTTGTTGGCCGCGTTGGCAGCGCCGGCCAGGCCGAGGGCGGCGCCACCGATGATTCCGGCCGAGACGATCGGCAGGGCGAAGTAGCGGGCGAAGCGGGTGGTGTTCATTTGAGTTCTCCTGTGTCCGTTGACTTTTGGTGTTCTTCGCCGGTGTGTTCCGGTGATGACTCAAGACTGCTGCAGCGAGGCGGCGTTGTATGTCCGGCGATCAGACGGGGACACGGATGAATCACGTGTCCCCCAATCGGAGGAGGAACCGGCCTGTGCTGTGCGACGCTGGCTTCATGACCAGCGAAAAGGTGCGCGTGGTGGTGGGTGACGACCATCCGCTGTTTCGCGAGGGGGTCGTCCGTGCGCTCACGTCGAGTGGGTCGATCGAGGTGGTGGCCGAGGCCGAGGATGGTCTAGCTGCGCTCGAAGCCATCAGGACGCATTCGCCGCAGGTGGCGCTGCTGGACTACCGCATGCCGGGCATGGACGGCGCCGCGGTGGCGGCGGCTGTGCAACGCGACGAACTGCCGACCCGGGTGCTGCTGGTGTCGGCGCACGACGAGCCGGCGATCGTGTTCCGCGCGCTGCAGGACGGCGCCGCCGGATTCCTGCCGAAGGAGTCGACCAGAAGCGAATTGGTCAACGCGGTGCTGGACTGCGCGAAGGGCCGCGACATCGTGGCGCCCAGCCTCGCCGCGGGCCTGGCAGGCGAGATCCGCAAGCGAGCCGAACCGGAAGGCCCTGTGCTCAGCCCACGCGAGCGCCAGGTGCTGAAGCTGATCGCCGGCGGCAACAGCATTCCCGCGATGGCCAAGGAGCTGTTCCTGGCACCGTCGACGGTCAAGACCCACGTGCAACGGCTCTACGAGAAACTCGGCGTCAGCGATCGGGCCGCCGCCGTCGCCGAGGCGATGCGCCGCAAGCTCCTGGAGTAGCGTGGCGCGCCCCGTCCAACAAATCCTCCACTACCTCGCCGCGGAACCCGTACGCGTCTCGGCGATCCTGCGGTTGCCGCTGATCGGCCTGATCGCCGTGTTGGTGTGGATCTGGGAGGTCGACCACTGGCTGCCGGAGTTGTACGCGGTGATCCTCGCTGAGAACGCCGTGGCGGCGGTGTTGTGGTTGGTGGCCGTGCTGAAAGGGCCGGTGCCGCGGAGGGGGGATTGGGCGTCGACGGCCGTCGACCTGACGGTGATCATCACGCTGTGCCTGGTTTCGGGCGGCGCGACCGCGGCGCTTCTGCCGGTCTTCTTCCTGCTGCCGATCTCGGCGGCGTTCCAGGACCGGCCCGCATTGACGGCGGTCATCGGAACCGTAACGGCGGTGGGCTATCTCGCGGTGTGGATCTTCTATTCCAAAGGCGACGACAAGGTGGGATTGCCGAACATGGTGTACACGCACTTCGGCTTCATGCTCTGGTTGGCGGTCGCCGTGACCGCGCTGTGTTTCGTGCTCGCGCGGCGATCCGCGCGGGTGAGAGCGCTACAGGAGATGCGGCGCCAGCTGGTCTCGGAGGCGATGCAGTCCGACGAGGGTCACAACCGCGAAGTCGCCGAACACCTGCATCACGGCCCCCTGCAGACGCTGCTGGCCGCGCGGCTTGAACTCGACGAGGCACGTGAACGACGTCCCGACCCCGCGCTCGACATGGTCTACGCGGCGTTGCAGGAAACGGCGATCGGATTACGCTCCACCGTCACGCAGTTGCACCCCCAGGTGCTGGCCCAACTAGGCCTCACCCCGGCTGTGCGAGAACTGTTGCGGCAGTTCGAGTCTCGCACCGATCTGGCCGTGGAGGCCGAGCTCGACGATGTGGGTAAGCCTGCGTCGCAGGCCTTGCTGTACCGGGCGGCACGCGAGCTGCTCACCAACATCGGTAAGCACGCGAAGGCCACCACCGTCAGGGTGGGGCTGACGCGCAGGGGCGACCGCATCGTCTTGACGATCATCGACGATGGAACCGGCTTCGATTCCGCGATCGTGGCGCAGTACGTCGCCGACGGCCACATCGGGCTTGGCTCGCTGCTGGCGCGGTTCGACGCGATGGGCGGCGCGATGGACATCAACTCGCGGACAGGTCACGGGACCCAGGTGACTGTGACGTCGCCCCCCGAGCCGGTCGCCTCTCCCCGCGAGCAGACGTAAAACGCCCCATTTTCGCGGCGTGTCGGGTGCTTTTGCGTCTGCTCGCGCTGTTACGTGACAAGTCCGCGCGCGATGACCAGTCGCTGAATCTGGTTGGTGCCCTCGAAGATCTGGGTGATCTTGGCCTCACGCATATAGCGCTCGACGCGGAAGTCGCGCGTGTACCCGACACCGCCGAACACCTGCACCGCGTCGGTGGTGACCTTCATCGCCGCGTCTGTGGCCACCAGCTTGGCCACGCTGGCCTGCTCCGAATACGGCCGTTCCAGATCACGCCTGCGCGCGGCGTCCAGGTAGGTGGCTCTTGCACTGGCGACCGCTGCGGCCATGTCGGCCAACAAGAAGCCCAGCCCCTGATGGTCAATGATCTTGCGGCCGAACGTCGTTCGCTCGTTCGCATAACGCGTCGCCTCGTCCAGCGCCGCCTGCGCCAACCCGACGGCGACCGCGGCGATACCCAGCCGGCCCGAATCCAGTGCGGAGAAGGCGATCTGCAGACCCTGACCCTCCGCGCCGATCAGTCGGTCGGCCTCGACATGGGCCTGGTCGTAGAACGCCGATGTCGTCGGGACCGCGTGCAGTCCCATCTTCTCTTCGGGCTTGCCGAAACTCAGCCCGACGAGGTCTCCCGGCACCAGGAAGCATGAGATACCACGCGACCCGTCGCCGGTCCGTGCGAACAAGGTGTAGAAGTCCGCGCGCCCGCCGT
>JAVRPG010000579.1:0-7705 GCA_032162325.1 Mycobacterium sp.
TGCTCAAGGAGCGCCTCGACATCATCAAGACGCGTCGCCGCGGCAACTGACCGGAGTGGTCCCGACGGCTCAGCCGCCGGGGCTCAGCGCGTAACGCCGACTCCGCGGGCCCGGTCCATGCGCCCGCGGATGCCCCACTCCGCGACCTTGAACAGGGCTTCGCGGATGTTGGATCCGCTCATCTTGGATTGACCGAACTCGCGTTCGGTGAACGTGATCGGCACCTCGACGACGATGAACCCATTGTTGATGGTGCGCCAGGTCAGGTCGATCTGGAAGCAGTAGCCCTTCGAGTCCACCGCGGCCAGGTCGATCTTCTCGAGCACCTCGCGCCGGTACGCGCGGTAGCCGGCGGTGATGTCGTGAATGTCGACACCGAGCAGGATCCGCGAATAGCCGTTCGCGGTGCGGGACAGCACCATCCGTCGCCGCGGCCAGTTGCGCACCTCTCCGCCCGGCACGTAGCGCGAGCCGATCGCCAGGTCCGCACCGCGATCGACGGCATCCAGCAGCCGATGCAGCTGTTCGGGTGGGTGGCTGCCGTCAGCGTCCATCTCGACGAGCACCGAGTACTCGCGATTCAGGCCCCAGGCGAACCCCGCCAGGTACGCCGCGCCGAGGCCGCCCTTCGAACTGCGGTGCATGACGTGCACGCGGTCAGTGTCAGCCAGCGCCAGCTCGTCGGCCAGTTCACCCGTGCCGTCGGGGCTGCCGTCGTCGACGATCAAGATGTGTACGTCCGGCCGCGCCTTGTGCACGCGTCCGACGATCAACGGCAGGTTCTCCCGCTCGTTGAAGGTCGGGATTATGACCAGAGTGCGCTGACTCGGGCGCTGATCGCCCTGGGCTGGGCTTTCCCCCGGTCGCTTCGCTCCGCCCCCAGGGACACTCATGTAGCTCCTTCGTCCTTGCTGCGGCGGCCAAGCCGACGCACGAAACTCCCATTGTGCAGTATTGCGGTGATCACAGCGGCAACCCCGAGGGCCGCGAGCAGGCCCTGGACCACCGGGCCCCACCGCGTTGCGAGCGTGAGCTGCGTCTTTAGCCGCACCTGCATGTCGAGGTAGGCGGGTTCGAAGAAGGCGGTGTGGGCCAGCTCGCGACCGTCGGGCGCGATGATCGCGCTGATACCCGTGGTGCCTGCGACGACAACATATCGGTCGTGCTCGACCGCGCGCAGCCTGCCGAACGCAAGCTGTTGCTCGCTCATCGCCTCGTCGAAGGTGGCGTTGTTGGACGGCACGGCAAGCAATTGGGCACCGTTTTGCACCGACTCACGCGCGGCGCGGTCGAAAATCACCTCCCAGCACGTCGTCACCCCGATGGGCACACCGGCGGCGTTCACCACCCCGTTGCCGCTGCCGGGCACGAAGTAGCCCGCCCGGTCGGCGTAGGACGACAGATGGCGGAAGAAGCTACGCCACGGCAGGTACTCGCCGAACGGCTGCACGATCTTCTTGTCGTGCCGGTCAGCCGGACCGGTACCGGGATCCCAGACGATCACCGAGTTCGTCGACGCCGGGTTGTCGGGGCTGTAGCCCGGTGCGGCGACGACGCCACCGACCAGGATCGGCGCCTTGATCGCCGTTGCGGCGACGGAGATCTCGTCGCGCGCGTCCGGATTGGCCAGCGGATCGATGTCGGAGGAGTTCTCCGGCCAGATGACAACCATCGGCTGTGCCGCCCGGCCGGCGTGTACGTCATCGGCAAGCTGAAGCGTTTCGCGGACGTGGTTGTCGAGCACGGCGCGGCGTTGCGCATTGAACTCCAGGCCGAGCCGCGGCACGTTGCCCTGGACGGCGGCGACGGTGATCGCCGGGTCGTCGCCAGCGCCGAGACCCGACTGCCTGACATGCGGCCACGCCACCGCCGTGGTCAGCAGCACGGCGCTGATACACACACCGGGTAGCACCACCGCAGGCGGTGCCGCCTTCTGGCTGTCGTCGGTGTGCCGCCACCACTTTACGACTTCGAAAGTTATTGCGGTAAAACTAGATCCAGTCAGCACCACCGCGAACGACACCAGCGGCGCCCCGCCGAATTGCGCGATCGCCAGCAACGGGCCGTCAGTTTGACTGAAACCGACTACACCCCAGGGGAATCCACCGAACGGCACTGTCGACTTCAGCCATTCCTGCAAAGCCCAGAGCGCCGCGAACCAGAACGGCCAGGCCGACCGACGCCGCACCGCGACCGCGGCCAACCCGAACAACGCGGGGAACAAGGCCTCAAGGACGCACAGCGCGAACCATGGGAACGCCCCGACGAACCCGCCGATCCACGGCAACAGCGGAAGATAGAACGCCAGCCCGAACAGAAATCCGTAGCCGAATCCTCCGGCGAGCGTGGTGGATTCGCGCGTCAGCACCCAGGCCAGCAGGCCGAACGCCGCGATGGCCAGGTACCACCAGGCGAATGGCGGGAAGCTCACACACAGCGCCAGCCCGGCCACGATCGCGGCACTCAACTGAGGCAGCCGGTCGACCACCTGCTGACCGAATCGCTTGAGCCGAGAACGAACTTCGGCCAACTTGTCGGACTCGGCGGGCGCTGGGTCGTCCTCACGATCTCCGGGTTCGGCGTCGTCATCGGCGACGGCGGGAAAGGTGTCCGTGTCGTCGGTGGCGCGGCCCCACTCGCGCCTGCGGCCGGACCTAGCCATGAACGACGGCACCCCGATGCACCGTCTGCCTGCACCGCGGCAACCGGCCGTCGAGCCGCGGCAGGGCCGGCACCCGCGAGCGCTTGTCGGTCGACCAGCGCTGCACGGCATCGGCCGGAGCGCTGACCTCGAACGCGTCTGCCTCCCAAATCACGTAAGAAGCGGGTGCGCCGGGGACCAGAGTGCCGGTGATGCCGTCGCGTACCCCGCCGGCGCGCCACGCACCGCGGGTTGCGGCGGCGAACGCCGCCCGCGCCGAGATCGCGCTGCCGGGGGTGCGGTGCCGGGTGGCCGCACGAACCGTCGCCCACGGATTCATGTCGGTTACCGGGCTGTCGGAACCGAAGGCGATTGGCACGCCTTGGGATGCTAACAGCGCCAAGGGGTTCAGCCTCGTGCTTCGGTCAACGCCGAGACGCTGCGCATACATGCCGTGCTCACCGCCCCACAGCGCATCGAAATTGGGCTGCATGCTCGCGAAGACGCCCCATGAGCCGAGCCGGCCTGCCTGCTCGTCGGTGACCATCTCGAGGTGTTCGAGCCGATGCCCGCAGCGGGCCACCGCCGGCGCGCCACAGTGGTCGACGACTCGCTCGAGCGCGGTCACGACGGCGGTGACTGCGGCGTCACCGATGACGTGGAATCCCGCGGTGATGGCCGCTTCGGTGCAGGCGTACAGGTGGGCGGTGATCGCGTCGGTGTCGAGGTAGGTGTTGCCGCAGCAGTCGGGCGCGTCGGCGTACGGCTGGTGCAGCCACGCGGTGTGTGAGCCGAGAGCGCCGTCGACGAACAAGTCGCCGGCCAAGCCGCGGGCGCCGGTGCGGTCGATCAGCTTGCGGGCCTCGTCGGCGGTGGTGACGTGTTCACCCCAGTAACCGACGACTTCGACACTGTGGTCTGTCTCGCGAACCTCGTGCCAGTCGTCCAGGCCCCCGATGTCGGGTCCGGCGCATTCGTGGACGGCGACGATGCCCGACGCGGCCGCGGCGTCGAGGGCGGCCAGCCGGGCTAGCTGACGCTGCTGGCGCGTCAGCCTGTCGCGGGCGGCTGCTCGCACCAGGTGGTGCGCGTCACTGGTCAACGGCCGCTGCGGGTCGAAACCGGCGGCGTCGGCGAGGCCAGGCACGAGTCGGCGCAGCCCGGTCGAGGCAGCGGCAGAGTGGACGTCGACGCGGGCCAGGTAGGCGGGCCGGTCTCCGAGAATGCCGTCCAGGTCGTCGGTGCTCGGCGCGGTGCGCTCCGGCCAGCCCGATTCGTCCCAGCCGTGTGCCCAGATCAGACCGTCGGGTTGCTTTCGCGCGTAGTCGCCGATGAGTTCGAGGCAGTGCCGCAGCGAGCAGGCCGGACGGAGGTCCAACCCGGCCAGCGTCAGGCCGGTGGCTGTGAGGTGGACGTGACTGTCGACGAACGCGGGGGCGACGAAACCGCCGTCGAGGTCGACGATGTTCGCGTCCGGAAACTGTTGGCGTCCAACGTCATCGCTGCCGAGCCACGCGACTATGCCGTCGCGTACCGCGATCGCGGTGGCGTCGGGCATGGCGGGGCTGTGCACCCGCCCATTGAGGAGGAGGGTCGTCACTTATTCAGGCTTGCGCTCCACGGCCGGTGATTCGACGTCCACGACGTCGATGACTTCGCCGTCAATGTAGTCGCCGCTCCCAGCTGCGGTGTAGCCCCAGCCGGGGGCGGCCGCACCGGCGGCGGTGACCAACGGCACCCGCCGGGCAGCCATCGCGGTGACCAGCGGACGGGCGGCAGCCCGGGTCGGCGGCAGCAGCAACAAGGCACCGAGGACCGAGCTGGTCAGGCCGGGGACGACTACGAGCACGGTCCCCAGCGCGACGAGCACGCTGTCGGCCGCCGCTCCCAGCACGGTGGCGGCGGTCAGCCCGGACTGCAGCCGGCGAATATGACGCTTGACCTGCGATCCGGCCAGGGCGAGGCCGACGACGAAGGTGGCGAGCAGGAGCAGGACGGTCCAGCCGAAACCGATCGTCGAGGCCAGCGCAACGATGACCGCCAGCTCGACGAGCGTGTAGATCAGAAACAGCCGCATCGCCATAGTCTGCCAACGCTTCGGGAGCCCGCCGGGTTCCGGCGGGCGCCCCAGAAAGTAGGGGTTGACATCGTCGACAGAAGGGGTGCCCAAGTAAATGAGGGGGTCGTGATATCGGTCTTAACCCCGCACGCTTAACCCCGCACGTCAACGCGTTGCCGCTCATTCGGGGGTAGCCGAGAAGGGCCGAACGGAGACCACAAATGAATGTGAAGAAAATCGCGGGGACAGTCACAATCGCCAGTGCGGTGGGTGCCGCCGCGCTTGGACTCGGTGCGGGTACGGCGCAAGCCGACCCTTGGCTGCCGTGGGTGCCGGACGCGGGCGATTGGGTTGATTGGAACCCGAACGCGCCCGGAAATATCAAGAACACTTGGTGCCCCTGGCTTCCGCCCGGTCACTGGCTTGGGGGCCCGCACGGGATGCCCTGCGTCCCGGGTAAGTAACACAACACACCCGCGTCGCGACCGGTGGCACACGCCTCCCTGTCAAAGGGAACTCGAAATGCATGCCCCGCCGGGTTCCTGCGCGGGCTTGATCTCCAGACCGACGTGCTGCTGATCATTACCGACGACGGCCACGTCTTCGAAAGTCTCCGCCATGTCTATGTCGCGTTGAGCTCCACACCGACGCTCTTCTTGTCGAGGCCGCGCACCTTCATGTAGACGCCGAACAACCAGCCGAGAACGCCGTACCGCTTGTTGACCGCGCGTTGGACGGCGAGGGCTTCGGATTGTCGAGGACCCTGGCGACCGCCTCGATCGAGTCGCTCTTCGGCTTGCCGCGGGGGTCGCAAATCGCCAGCGTGGCTCGCGGAGTGTTGCGGATCCGCTTGACCTTCCACGCGTCCTCTTCGGTCATGACCAGCAAGCGATCGCCGTCGGGCGCGGCCCAGATCGCCGTCGGCTTCGGCTTGCCGTCCTTGGTGAACGTGGTCAGCAGGATGTACCGGGCCTTGGCGACTTCGTCGAATGTCGGAGCCATGATCACGCCGCCATGAGTTCGATCGTCACGTTGTTCTTCATGCCGCCGCGCAACTTGGAGAAGACGTTGAACGTCTTGCCCAGCAGCCCGTACCGATTGCCGATCGCGTCGTACGTCGCGCCGTTGGCCGACTTGTCCAGAATCGCGGCGGTGGCTTCGACCGCCTCACCCTTGGGGTTGCCGCTTCGGTCGCACGGGGCAATGGTCACGCGCGGAGTGTTGCGAATCCGCCTGACCTTCCAGGATTTCTCCTGGGTGATGACCACCAGACCGTCTCCGGCGGGCGCGGCCCAGATGGCCGTCGGCTTTGGCCTGCCGTCCTTGGTGAACGTGGTCAGCAGGATGTACTCGGATTTCGCGATGTCGGCAAAGGTGGCAGGCACGACCCCAACCTAGCCTTCAAGATCGCCTTCCGTCTCGAGCAGGACCGAGCGCAGCCCGTCCAGGGTGGCCTGGTCCGGCCGCGCCCACATCCCCCTGCCTGCAGCTTCAAGGAGGCGCTCGGCCATACCGTGCAGCGCCCACGGGTTCGACTCGGCCATGAACTTGCGGTTCTCGTCGTCGAGTACGTACTCCGCCGAGAGCCGCTCGTACATCCAGTCGGCCATCACCCCGGCGGTGGCGTCGTAACCGAACAGGTAGTCGACGGTGGCGGCCATTTCGAAAGCGCCCTTGTAGCCGTGCCGCCGCATCGCGGTGATCCAGCGAGGATTGACGACGCGGGCCCGGAACACGCGGGTGGTCTCCTCCGACAGGGTGCGGGTGCGCACGGCGTCGGGCCGGGTGTTGTCGCCGATGTAGGCGGCCGGCGATTTCCCGGTCAGCGCCCGCACGGTGGCGACCATTCCGCCGTGGTACTGGAAGTAGTCGTCGGAATCTGCGATGTCGTGCTCTCGGGTGTCGGTGTTCTTGGCGGCCACCGCGATGCGCCGGTATTGCCGGTTCATGTCATCGGCGGCAGGAGCGCCGTCCAGCCCGCGACCGTATGCGAAGCCGCCCCATGCGGTGTAGACCTCCGCGAGGTCGGCGTCATCGCGCCAGTTGCGGCTGTCGATCAGCTGCAACAGGCCCGCACCGTAGGTGCCCGGTTTGGACCCGAAAATCCTTGTGGTGGAACGACGTTGGTCGCCGTGTTCGGCAAGGTCGGCTTTCGCGTGGGCCCGAACGTAGTTGTCGTCGGCCGGCTCGTCGAGATTCGCGACGAGTTGCACGGCGTCGTCGAGCATGGTGACGACGTGCGGGAAGGCGTCGCGGAAGAAGCCGGAGATGCGCACGGTCACATCGATACGGGGCCGAGCGAGTTCGGCCAGCGGGATCGGTTCCAGCTTGACCACCCTTCGCGACGCATCATCCCAGTTCGGCCGAACGCCCAGCAGCGCAAGCACTTCGGCGATGTCGTCACCCGAGGTGCGCATGGCCGAGGTGCCCCACACCGACAGCCCGACCGATTGCGGCCACCGGCCGTAGTCGTCGTGGTAACGGGTCAGCAGCGAATCCGCCATCGCCACACCGGTTTCCCAGGCCAACCGGGATGGCACCGCCTTGGGGTCTACGGAGTAGAAGTTGCGGCCCGTTGGCAGCACGTTGACCAGGCCCCGCAGGGGCGAGCCGGACGGCCCGGACGCGATGAACCGGCCGTCCAATGCCCGCAGAATCTGATCGATCTCCCCGGCCGTCTCGGCCAGTCGCGGCACCACCTCGGTGGCGGCGAAGCGCAGGATGTTCGCGACACCAGGATTCCCGGTGAGGGCATCGACGGCCGCTGCGTCCCAGCCGGTTTCCTGCAGCGCTGCGACCAGGTCGCGGGCGGCGGCCTCGGCCGCGTCCACCGAGGCTCGGTCGTCACTGCCGTCCTCGGCCAGGCCGAGCGCCTGGCGCAGCCCCGGCACGGTCTGATCACCCCCGAACAACTGCCGCGCGCGCAGAATGGCCAGCACCAGATCGAGTTCGACGCTGCCCGTGGGCTTTTGGCCGAGAACATGTAGCCCGTCGCGGATCTGGAC
>JAVRPG010000580.1:0-4835 GCA_032162325.1 Mycobacterium sp.
TCAAGGTGCTGCGCGCTGACCTGGCCCGCGACCCCAGCTTCTATTTGCGGTTCCGCCGCGAGGCACAGAACGCGGCCGCGCTGAACCATCCGGCCATCGTCGCGGTATACGACACCGGCGAGGCGGAGACCGCGACCGGGCCGCTCCCGTACATCGTGATGGAGTACGTCGACGGGGTCACGCTGCGCGACATCGTGCACACCGAGGGCCCAATGCCGGCCAAACGGGCGATCGAGGTGATCGCCGACGCCTGCCAGGCGCTGAACTTCAGCCATCAGCACGGCATCATCCACCGTGACGTGAAGCCCGCCAACATCATGATCAGCAAGGCCGGCGCGGTGAAGGTGATGGACTTCGGCATCGCGCGCGCACTGGCCGATGCCAACAGCGTGACGCAGACGGCCGCGGTGATCGGCACGGCACAGTACCTGTCGCCCGAGCAGGCCCGCGGAGAGAAGGTCGACGCCCGCTCCGACGTCTACTCGCTGGGCTGCGTGCTCTACGAAATCCTCACGGGTGAACCGCCTTTCACCGGTGACTCGCCCGTCGCGGTGGCTTATCAGCATGTGCGCGAGGATCCGGTGCCGCCGTCGCAGCGCCACAACGACATCGCCCCCGAGCTGGACGCCGTGGTGCTCAAGGCGCTGGCCAAGAACCCCGACAACCGCTACCAGTCCGCCGCGGAGATGCGCGCCGACCTGGTGCGGGTGCACAGCGGAGAGGCGCCGGAGGCGCCCAAGGTGTTCACCGATGCCGAACGGACCTCGCTGCTGTCGTCGACGCCATCGCAACATCGCACCGAGCCCGTCGACCCGGTGGTGCGCCCGGAGCCCGACTACGCCGAGACTGAACGCGGCGGTTCGGTGGGTCGCTGGCTCATCGCGGTCGCGGTCCTGGCGGTGCTGACCGTGGTGGTCACCGTCACGATCAACATGTTCGGCGGCGGCACGCGCGATGTGCAGGTACCTGACGTGCGCGGGCAGCTGGAGAACGACGCAATCGCCGTACTGCAGAACGCCGGCTTCAAGACGACCACCCAGCGGAACCCGGACTCGACCGTTGCGCCCAACCATGTGATCAACACCAATCCGGAGGCCAACAGCTCGGTCGGCGCCGGCGACGAGATCACGCTCAACGTGTCCACCGGTCCCGAGCAGCGCGAAATCGTGGACTGCACGAACCTCACCTATGCCGACTGCGTCCAGAAGCTCACCGACGCCGGGTTCGGCAAGTTCAAGCAGTCGCATTCACCGTCGACGGCGGAGACGAAGGACAAGGTGCTCGCCACCATCCCACCGGCCAATCAGACCTCGGCGATCACCAACGAGATCACGATCGTCGTCGGCTCGGGACCCGAGAGCAAGCCCGTACCTGATGTGAGGAACCAGACGGTCGAATCGGCCCAGCAGGTTCTCACCGCGTCCGGCTTCACGAAGACCGTGGTGGTCGACGTTGACAGTCCGTCGCCGAAGGGCCAGGTCGTGGGGACCGTTCCGTCCGCGGGCGGAACGGTCCCGCTGGACTCCGTGATCCAGATCCAGGTGTCCAGGGGCAACCAGTTCATCATGCCTGACGTGCGCGGAGGGTTCTGGACCGACGTCGAGCCGAACCTGCGCAACGCCTACGGCTGGACGGGCCCGCTGATCAGGAGCCCCGATGTGCAGAACAGCGGCCAGAGATCGGCCGCGGTGGTGACTCAGAGCCCGGCGGCGGGCACGCCGGTGAACGTCGATAGCCCGATCACGCTGGCGTTCGCGTCGTAGCGGCCTGCACCGCGTCGGCCACCTCGTCCTCCAGCTGACGCACCAACGACTCCGCCGGGGCGGTGCCGCAGTAGGCCAGCCAGTTGGCGAGCATCCGATGGCCGCCTTCGGTGAGGATCGATTCGGGGTGGAACTGCACGCCGTGTATCGGCAGCTCGACGTGTCGCACGCCCATGACGACGCCGCCCTCGGTGCGCGCGATCACCTCGAGCTCCGCGGGCACGGTGTCGGGCAGTATTGTCAGCGAGTGGTAGCGGGTCGCCGTGAACGGATCCGGAAGCCCTTGTAGCACACCGGCATTGGTGTGGTGGACGGTGCTCGTCTTACCGTGCAGCAACTCAGGTGCGCGGTCTACGGTCCCGCCGAAGGCCACGCCGATGGCCTGGTGGCCGAGGCACACACCCAGCAGCGGGGTCTTCGCCGCGGCGCACGCCTTGACGAGCGGGATCGAAGCACCGGCGCGCTCGGGGGTACCAGGACCAGGCGACAGGAGCACGCCGTCGAACTGCTCGGCGGCCTTGGCGACGTCGGCGTCGGTGGCGAGGCGATCGTCGTCGTTACGCCAGACCTGTGCGTGCACCCCGAGCTGGCCGAGGTACTGGACCAGGTTGAACACGAAGCTGTCGTAATTGTCGACGACCAAGACCTGCATCAGGCCAGGCTACCTTGCGATTTCGGGCCGCCTCTGTCCTCGAGACTGCGGGGAGATCGCCGAATCGCGTCGTGGATCCGCGATCTGTGCGCAGTTTCGACGAAACTATTCGACGAAACTATGCGATTCAGTAGCCGATGGGGCCGGTCGGCTTGGCGAACCGCATCCGCACCGGCTCGCTGTGCCCGACCAGGGCGACCTCGGCGCGCGGCTCTTCGCGATATCCCAACCCGAACCGCACGACGTACTGCTTGTACAGAGTCACCAGCGGTGCCGCCGCCAGCGCGGCCTGCATCGCGGCGGAGTCGCCGATCGCGGTGATGACGTATGGCGGGCTGTATGTGCGGCCGTTGAGCAGCAGCGTGTTGCCGACGCATCGCGGCGCCGACGTGCCGATGATGCGCTGATCCTGCACCTGAATGCCCTCAGCGCCTGCGCTCCATAAGGCGTTGAGCACCGCCTCGATGTCCTGCTGGTGCACCACCAGATCGTCGGGGGAGGCGTCGCGCGGGAAGCGGCCCTCCGCGTCGCGCTGCGCGTCGTTGAGCGTGACGACCAGGCCCGGCCCTCGCATCGGGTCCAGGCCCGCGTCGAGCGCCAACTTGGCCGAGCGGTTGGTGATCGCCGCCAGCGCCGCGTCGGCGCCCGGCGACCCGCCGTGGTGGGTGTCGACCGTCGTCACCAACGAGTCCCGCTGAGCGGTGAGCCGGTCCACCGACTGCTGAGCCTCGCGGACGAGGTCGACCATCCGCGGCGCATCACTGCGACGGATCTCGGCGCCGCCGGAAACGCCGTGGGTGGCCGCCAGCAGCAGACCCGCCAGCAGACACACCAGCGGGACGCCGAAACGCCACACGGAACGTCTGGGCTTGTCCATCGACTCCTCTTCTCGGGATTCGGGGCTGGCCGGGTGGCTACGTTAGGCTCGTAGGTACATCGTCGCACCGTGTGCCCCGACTGTCCGCGAAGGTAACCATGCCCAAGTCCAAAGTTCGCAAGAAGAACGACTTCACCATCAACCCGGTGAGCCGGACGCCGGTCAAGGTCAAGGCCGGGCCGTCGGGCGTATGGTTCGTGGTTTTGTTCTGCGGTTTGATGCTAATCGGTTTGGTCTGGCTGCTGGTGTTCCAGCTCGCGTCCAACGCGATTCCGTTCCTCGCCGACCTCGGTCCGTGGAACTACGCCATCGCCTTTGCTTTCATGATCGCCGGTTTGTTGCTCACGATGCGCTGGCGGTAGCCGTACCGACCATTGGTATGAATTTATCTTGGACTCCGCGCGTTACCCGTTTAGCAACCTCGTGGTCATCAGATCACACTCATGTGATTCATCCCCATTGGGGATAGCACTTGTGGATAACCCCATTAGCAACGGTAAAAGGGTGTTAAGAACCCATGCAGCAAACTGAGTGGGGCCCCCCGACGCTCGGAATCGCAGCTTGCGGCGTGTTCGGACTTATCTTGGCTACCGGCACTGTGACCCTGATCACAGATGCGCCCGGCCGCATCCTGGTGGGGATTGCCGCGGCGGGACTGCTTGTGTTTGCAAGCCTCTCGTGGCGCGCCCGGCCGAAACTGGCAATTAGGGACGACGGGCTAGTTATCCGCGGCTGGTCGCGCACAAACCTGTTGCGGCAGAGCGACATCAAGATCATCCGCATCACCGAGTTCCGCCGCCTGACCCGCAAGGTGCGGCTGCTCGAGATCGACACGACCGACGATCGCCTGATGGTCTTCACCCGATGGGATCTGGGCACCGACCCGTTGAACGTCCTCGACGCGTTGACCGCCGCCGGCTACGCCGGCTCCCGCTGAGTGTCCTGCAGCGTCAGGAGACCGTGATCGACTCGATCACCACCGGATCGGTCGGCCGGTCGCTGCGGTCGGTGGCCGTGGTGGCGATGGCGTCGACCACCTTCTGCGACTCCGGGTCGACGACCTCGCCGAAGATCGTGTGCTTCCGGGTGAGATGGGGTGTCTTGCCGACGGTGATGAAGAACTGTGAGCCGTTGGTGCCGGGCCCCGCGTTGGCCATCGCAAGCAGATACGGCTTGTCGAACTGCAGCTCTGGGTGGAACTCGTCGGCGAACTGGTATCCGGGGCCGCCCCGGCCGGTGCCGGTCGGGTCGCCGCCTTGGATCATGAAGCCGTCGATCACGCGGTGGAAGACCGCGCCGTCGTAGAACGGCCCTGACGAGCTGCCCGACGCGTTCTCGGTGCTGTAGTCCTTGGTGCCCTGCGCCAATCCGACGAAATTCGCGACAGTCTTGGGGGCGTGGTTACCGAAGAGTGCGATCTTGATGTCACCGCGGTTGGTGTGCAGGGTCGCGGTCGCTGTCTGAATGGGGCTCGTCACGGGATGCCAGTGTGCCATCCGCCGTCCAACGGCCTCCGCGGGGTGGCAGTTGGTGGCAGGGTGGA
>JAVRPG010000581.1:0-5590 GCA_032162325.1 Mycobacterium sp.
CTCGGGAGACGCGAACCGAGCCATGCAAGCTCACCAGATCGGTGAAGACGCCGTTAATGACTGGCTGTCGGCGAAGCTGACCCCTGAGCGTTTGGAGTTCGTCGGGATGATGCGTGACTGACTAGCATGCCGTGTCCGTCTTCCCCCGCGCCCCGATCGCATCGCGCAGCGCCGCGGCAGGCGGTGAAACTGTGATGTTCGCTGGCCTGACGGGTCATAGGTCGTCATCCTCGTCGACTTCCATCGGGTCGTATTCCGCGCTTACACGTCAACCACGGCCGCGCGCCCTGCGGCCTCTACGTCACGCTGGCGCTGAAGCTCCATCAGGTGTGCCCACTTCTTTGTGGGCTCGCGGTCGGTTTGTCTACGGGCGGCGTCAGCGCGCTGTCGGGAAACGGCATTTCGCTGACCCGATTCTGCTGAAGCATCCGGCCAAGAAGAACGCGCTTTCAGATGCGATTGGTCAGTCCCAACCCCCGAGGTGCGTGTGAAACTGCCCAAGACACTGGGGCAACTTGGGTTGGCACTCCTGAGCCTGCCGCTCGCTGTGCCCGCGGCGGCGGACCCTGCGACTTCCCCCGCCGACCAGCCCGCGCAGTGGATCGTCGTCGGCGTGCCCGCCGCAAACGCGACAGTAGGAACCCTCACCGCCTTCCAGCGGGTCGGTCAGCAATGGAAGGTCGTCCTGGGACCGACGCCCGCCAAGGTCGGCGAGGTCGGTGTCGGTACCCCCGCTGACGGTGTCCACCGCACTCCCGTGGGAACGTTCGCGTTCGACCAAGCCTTCGGTCGCCAGCCCAATCCCGGCACCAAGATGCCTTACTTCCAGGCCACCGACCAAGACTGGTGGGACGAGGACGCTGGATCACGCACCTACAACACCCACGTGCGTGGATCCGGCAGTCCCTCGTCAATCGCGGAAAACCTGTACGACTCCGGCCCGGTCTACGACTACGCCGTCAACATCGCCGTAAACTCCCAACGGATCCCGGGACAGGTGGCCGGGATTTTTCTCCACGTGACCGACGGCAATCCCACCTGGGGATGTGTGGCCATCGGCCGCGACGAAATGCGCTCTGTGCTGAACTGGCTCGACCCTTCCACGTCCCCGCAGATCACCATCGGTGTCGGAACCCCGTCGCTGGCCCCATCCGGGTCGTGACCTAGCAACACCGCTCATTGCAATGCTCAACGAACTGGCGCGGAACTTGCGGGACGCAGCAGCTCCACGTGAAGTCACGCAACGAGCGACGCACCATCGGAAAGGTAGCGATACACGGTGGCGCGGGAGACCGCCAACATCTTTGCGATGTCGGTGGCAGCGATGCCCTTGGCGCGCAGGCTGCGCGCTTTCGCGGCGGCAGCGTCGTTAATCTTGCGGGGACGTCCGCCCTTGCGCCCGTTGGCCGCTGCCGCCGCCAGTCCGGCCCGAGTCCGCTCGATCATGGTGTCTCGTTCTAGCGTTGCGAAGGCGGCCATGATGGTGAGCATCGCCTTGCCCATCGGGCCGTCGGTGTGCAGTCCCTCGGTGATGCTGCGGAATCCGATCTTGCGAGACGTCAGCTCGTCGACCAATGCGAGGACATGTTGCGTGTTGCGCCCGAGCCTGTCGAGCTTCCAGACCGTAAGTACATCGCCTTCGCGTAGGTGGTCCAGGCACGCATCGAGTTGAGGCCGACGGGCCTTCGAGCCGCTCACGCCATGGTCGCTGAAGATTCGGGCGGCACCTGCGTCCTCGAGTGCCTCAAGCTGCAGGCCGCGAAGAAGCTGCCGAGCGGTGCCGCCGAAGCCCGATGGGCCGAGCTGACGGATCCGGAACAGGTTCAGCGCCTGGTTTCCGACGTTGCTCCCGAGGCGATCATTCACCTTGCCGCGATCATCGCGCCGGCGATCTACCGCGTGGCGAAAGTGGCGCGACGGGTCAACGTGGATGCCACGGCGACCTTGGTTCGTGCCGCCGAGACACAACCAACTCCGCCGCGATTCGTCCATGCGTCGAGCAATGCGGTATTCGGCCCCCGCAATCCGCACCGCACCACCCCGCCGCTGACCGCCGACGACCCGATGCGGCCGTGCGATATCTACAGCGGCACCAAGGCAGCGGCAGAAGAAATTGTGCGGTCGTCGAAACTGGACTGGGTGGTGCTGCGGTTCGGCGGTGTGCTCAGTACCGACTTCTCGGCGCTCCCGTTCAGCGCGGACGCAATGTTTTTCGAGAGTGCACTGCCGAGTGACGGCAGGCTGCACAACGTGGACGTCCGCGATGTCGCGTTTGCGTGTGCGGCGGCGACGACGGCCGACGTCGTGGGCGAGATTCTACTGATCGCCGGCGACGACTCACACCGGATGCTCTTCGGCGATATCGGACCCGCCCTCACTGCGGCGCTGGGCATTCCGGGCGCATTGCCGCCCGGACGCCCCGGCGACCCCGACAGTGACATCGACTGGTTCGTCACCGACTGGATGGACACCACCCGGGCGCAGGAGGCGCTGAAGTTCCAGCATCATTCGTGGCCCGACATGGTGGCCGAGCTACAGTCGAAGTTCTGGTGGACACGCTACTGGGGCCCGCTGGTCGCGCCGATCGTGCGAGCGATCATGAAGCGCCGGTCAGCGTACTGGAAGGCGCCGGGTCAATACGCTGACCCGTGGGGTGCGATCCGTGCCGAGTTGGGTGAGCCCGCACCAGACCAGCCATACGACCGCTCCTGACGGCATAGGGTTCGCGCCGTGGAGAATTTCGAAGGGCGCGCAACAGTCATCACCGGCGGGGCCAATGGCATCGGTTTCGCCACGGCGCGAGAGTTCGCCCGGCGAGGCGCGCGCATCATGCTCAGCGACATCGACCGGGCGGCGCTGGACCAGGCAGTCGCCACCCTGCGTGCCGACGGGGTCGACGCGCACGGTGTCTCGTGCGATGTGCGCAAGCTCGACGACGTCAGCCACCTGGCCGATGAGGCGTTTCGCGTGTTCGGTGAGGTCCACGTGGTGTTCAACAACGCCGGCATCGCCTACGCCGGTCCCATCGCGCAGACCAGCCACGACGACTGGCGCTTCGTAATCGATGTCGATCTGTGGGGACCAATCCATGGTGTCGAGGCGTTCCTGCCGCGATTGATCGCCCAGGGCGGAGAGAGCCACATGGTCTTCACGTCGTCGTTCGCC
Source organism: Mycobacterium sp. (assembly GCA_032162325.1). GTDB lineage: Bacteria > Actinomycetota > Actinomycetes > Mycobacteriales > Mycobacteriaceae > Mycobacterium. The sequence goes on from JAVRPG010000581.1 coordinate 3,166, forward strand.
GGGCTGATCCCGAACGTCGGGCTCGGACCCTACTGCGTTGCCAAGTACGGCGTCGTCGCGCTCGCCGAGACCCTCGCCCGGGAGGTGAGGCCCAACGGCATCGGCGTATCGGTGCTCTGCCCGATGATCGTGGAAACCAACCTGTTGGCCAACACCGAGCGCGTCAGGAGCGATGACTACGGCCCGGCCACGCCGTCCGCTGCCGAAACCGTCGAGCAGCTGGCATCCGGGCCGCATGCTCAGGACGACGACAGCGTGCTCGACGTCGAGGACGTCGCTCGCCTGACGGCCGACGCGATTCTCGCCAACCGTCTGTACGTGCTACCCCACCGGGCGGCACGGGATTCGATTCAGCGCCGTTTCGGGCGCATCGACCGCACGTTTGACGAGCAGGCCGCCGAGGGCTGGACGCACTGAACTAACCGGGCCCTAATTGGTAGTCCCCGGTCTCCGGATTGTGGTACCAGCCGCTGGCGGCCTGCGTTCCACCGTCGACATGGATCGTCTGCCCGGTGATGTAGCTCGACAGTTCCGACGCCAGAAATACTGCTGCGCCGGCCATCTCGTCGACGTGTCCCGGCCGGCCCATCGGAATCATGTGGCCGGCACCGGGCGGCAGACCGCCCGGTGACACCCGCATAATGCCTTCGGTCATGGTCAAGTCCGGGGCAAGCGCATTGACCCGAATCTTGTGTGTTGCCAACTCCAGAGCCGCGGTCTTGGTGTAGTTGATGACGCCGGCTTTGGCTGCGGCATACGCCGCGTAACCCGGCGCCGCACGCACACCCTCGATCGATGTCACGTTGATGACGCTGCCCGGTTGTTCGGCGTCCACCAGGCCACGCGCCACCCGCTGTGTGCACAGCAATACGTGGCGCAGGTTGGACTTGTACAGCGCATCCCAGCCGTTCTCGGTGGTGTCGAGCAGCGGTGACTTGAACACGCCACCGGCATTGTTGACTAGGATGGACGGCATTCCGAGTTCACTTGTGGTGCGCTGCAACGCTGCATCGACCTGCTCGCTGTCCCGGACATCGGTCATGATGCCCAGGGCGCCGACGGCTTCCGCGCCCGACGTGCACGTCTCGGCGTTGCGCTCCCAGATTGCGACCGACGCACCGAATGCGGCCAGCCCTTCGGCGATACCGCGCCCGATGCCCTCTCCCCCGCCTGTCACGACCGCCACGCGACCGGTGAGCAGGATGTCGGACGGATCGATGGCCATGGTGATTTGAGGCTAAACCTTGCTCATTCCGTGCATGGCAAGCGCTGTGCCGATCACGCCTTGCGACTCCAGCTCGGCGATCTCGTCGTCGGTCAGCCCAAGCCCCGACGCGGACGTGTCAGCACGCGACCTGCACGAGCTGGCGGCAGCGCTCACCGAGCACTAATGCGGCTCTTCGCGCACGACTGGCGGAGACGCAGTATTCGAACGTGTGGACGGCGTGGCGGTAGGAATGCGCCCGCTCCTAGCCGAAGCACTCCCGGTCAGACACCGAGTAGGAGACGGCCCGGGACTTGGTGGGCTTCTAGGCGTTGGTGTGCCTCGGCGGCCTGCGCCAGCGGTAGTTCCTCGATATGCACGACGAGTTGTCCGCTGGCTAGCAGCGGTAGGACCTGTTCGGCCGCCGGTTGTGCGCTGGCCGGATTCGCCTGCAGGTACGTGCCGATGGAGAACCCGAGAAGGCCCGCATTGCTTTGCCACAGCTGATCACCAGTGACCGGTGTGTCGGGGGTGTGGGCGGCGTGCCCGAGGAGCAGGATCCGACCCAGGGGAGCTAGTACCTCCAGGCTCGCGGTGCGTACATGGCCGCCGACCGCGTCGGCAATCACGTCGACGGGCCGGTCAGCCCGCCCAGGGTCATCTGAGACAACGTGACGACGGGCTCCCCGACGCGGAAGCCGCCCTCGACACCCTCACCGATCTCGCGCACTGTGCCCGCGACTTCTCCACCTGGCACGAACGGGGGCTGTGGGAGGCCGGGATTCTCCCGTCGGTCACCGCGGCGCAGGAAGACGTCGATAAGGCCAACGGCCGCGTGCGCGGTGTCGATGGTGATCTGTCCCGGACCCGGTTTCGGATCCGGCAACTCGGCCTCGGTCAGAACCTCAGGTCCGCCGAAGGTGCTGACGAGCATTGCGTGCATGAACTTTCCTCCTGGTGTGTGTTATGGCGTGGAGCTCTGGCCATCAACGTAACGCAACATCCTTGCGTTGTCCAACGCAAGGATGTTGCGTTACGGTAGACTCATGTCATGGCACACGAAGCCACGTTTCAGCGCGCCTACTCACCGCAGCACAAGGAGCAGCGCGCGAGCGACCTCATGGAGGCGGCGCGCACCTTGGCGGCCAGAGATGGGGTGCGCGCTGTGACTTTGACGGCGATCGCGACCCAGGCCGGCGTGCACGTCTCAGCGGTACGTCG
>JAVRPG010000582.1:0-17650 GCA_032162325.1 Mycobacterium sp.
GGCTCCCAGTCGTTGAGGTACTCGGAGTAGCCGCTGTCCGAGGCGTGCATCGACACTGGGATGCCGGCCTTGACGCAGGCATCCCAGAACGGGTCGAACTCATCCGTGCCGAACGAACGCGTGCCACGCATTCCCGGCACCGGAGCCGGGCGGACCAGGACGGTCTTCGCACCGCGTTCCAGGCACCACTCGAGTTCCTCGAGGGCGCGGTCCACGATCGGCAGCGTGATGACCGGGGTGGAGAAGATGCGGCCCTCGTAGTTGAATTGCCATGTCTCATACATCCACTCGTTGAGCGCGTGGATGACGTCGTGGATGAGTTCGGGATCGTCCTTCATGCGCTCCTCGACCAGGCTGGCCAGGGTCGGGAACATCAGCGAGTAGTCGAGGCCGAGTCCGTCCATGACCTCCAGCCGTGCCGCGGGGTCGCGGAACGCGGGGATCGCCTTCATGGGCTTGCCCATCACCTCACGGAAGCTCTTGCCGCCACTGCCGTGGCGGAAGTACTCCTCCTGGGCGCCCGGACGGGCGACGACCTCGAAGGTGGGGTTCGGGATGTAGTCGCTGACCTGGTTGCGCACCATGATCTTGGTGCGGCCCCGGACCTCGATGTAGTCGATGACGTTCTTGCGATGGTAGGGCAGGAACTTCGTCAGCGCCTCTTTGGGCTCGTAGAAGTGGTTGTCCGCGTCGAACACGGGGTAGGGAAGCACGCGTGATGGCATATCCGCCTCCTGGAAGTCTGATTGGCCGTAAGTGGTAATGACATTACCACGTCTGGACCAGCGAAAACACCACCCCAGGCAGATGCCTTTTCAAGGCCGATATCGCGCAGGTCAGACGGGGTGATCGCGCTGGATCAGCCCGCCGACGCAGAAGTCGTAGATGTGGTCGGCTTCGATTGGCACGCCGTTCAGCTGTGCGCCAAGAACGCGTAGCCGCATCGCGCCCAGCGCCGACTGCATGATGAGCGCGGCGGTGGCGTCGATGTCGAGATCGGTGCGGAAGGTGCCCTCCGCGATGCCGCGATTGATGATGTCCTTGATCAACTCGTGCAGCGGTGAGAGAACGCGCGCGTACTCGCGCGGCAGCGTCTCGGCCAGGTGATCGTTGTAGTCGGTCAGACCGCGGTTGACCCTGTCCTGCGTGCTGGATTCGGCGGGTGTGCAGATGCGGTCGATCAGCACCCGCAAGGCCTTGGTGCTTGGCAGCCCGGTGGTCGCCTCGCGCCACTGCTTCGTCGACTCGGACATGATCTTGTCGATCAGTGAGAGCAGTAGCTCATCCTTGGTAGAGAAGTGCTGGTAGAAGGAGCGCAGCGAGGTCTTTGACCGCTCAACGACCTCGAGCACCGTGAAGTCGGTGCGCCCGGTTTCGCCGAGGATCGCGAGCGCCGATTTCATGAACCGTTTGGCGCGGGTTTCGGCGTCGACGCCGGCTGAGCCCGGATTCGATGTCGCCGGCCGAGCGGCTCCAGCCGACTTCGCCATGGTGGGCACCTTCCGCGTGATGGTGGTTCGCTGGTAATGACGTTACCGGTTTTGCACACGCTCGGTTACTGTTCCGACTCATGACGACAGATTCAGCTCAGTCGCAGTGGACGGTCGAGGGGTTGCTGGACCTCTTCGACGTGCAGCCCGCCGGGGAGGACAAGTTCATCGCCGAGACCGGACTCGCTGGTGAGGACGAACGGCAGGTGGTCGAAGGAACTCAGGTGCTGGCCCAGGCGATTGTCGCTGTGGCCAAACGGTTCCCGGCCATGTCCGTGCGCTCGGTGTACGCGGTGTTCGCGCGGGCTGTCATGGTCAGCGCCGGTCCCGTCGAGTTGGAGATCGACGTGGTCAGCGAAGGCAGGTCCACGGCCACCGCCATCGTCGCGGCCAAGCAGAACGGCAAGCGGTGCATCACCATGACCGTGCTCGCCGACGTGCCCACCGGTGACGTTATCCGCCACCACCTACCGCGTCCCGAGGTCGCCACACCCGCCGACGCGAACGCCTCGCCGATGCCGATGATCGGACGTGAGCTTCGGCTGGTCGACGTAGTCGACGTCAACAGCCCAGACGAGGTAGGGCCTCCGGAGTTGTACGCCTGGCTGCACTACAACCCGATCCCCACCCGCGACGACCTGGCCAAGGCGCTGATCGCGTATTTCACGGGGCACCTTGGCATCTCGACGACCATGCGCGCACACGAGGGCATCGGCACCGCGCAGGCGCACTTGACGGTGTCCACGGCGCCGATGACGGTGTCGGTCAGCTTTCACGAGCCGGTGCGCTGGGACGGCTGGATCCTCTACACCCACGAGAGCACACAGGTCGGTGCAGGCATGTCGTACGTGCGAGGTGCGGTGCACACCGAGGAGGGCGAGCTGATCGCATCCTTCGCGCAGGACGCGTTGATCAGGCCGTTGCGTACCACCGACACCGCCATCAAGGAGCAGTCGCGACTCTGACTTCGCGCCGAGCGTCGAGTTGTGTTCGAGATTCTGGCGATTCTTCGACAACAATTCGACGTTCGGCCTCTAGATCTTCAGATAGCCCTTGTCTGCGGGGATCTGAGAGGCCAAAGTGATGAGTCTTAGCGCCTGCGTCAATTACGCTCACTGCCATGGCGGAAACGTCATACGCTCCGTGCGGCGAGCTCAGCCTCGCGTATCAGGTGTTCGGCGACGGACCCGTCGAGCTTGTCTTTGTCGGGCCGATGGTCAGCCATGTCGAGCTGTTCTGGACCATGCCCGAATTCAAGGCCTTCTTCGAGCAGCTCTCCACGTTTTGTCGCGTCGTTTTGTTCGACAAGGCCGGACTCGGGCTGTCGGACCCGGTCCCGAAGGTTCGCACACTGGATGATCGAGCCGCCGAGATCGAGGCCGTCATGGACGCCGTCGGCTTCGAAAAAACCGTTCTCTTCGGTATGAGTGAGGGCGGCCCGGCCTCCATTCTCTTCGCGGCTAAACGACCACAGCGAACGCGGGCGTTGATCCTCTATGGCTCATACCCGACCATGGCAGCCGGGTGGGACGACTTCGATCGCGACCCGGCCCAGGCGCTGGCAGACGTCATCTCCGAGGCCGGTGAGGATAAAGCCGAGTTCGAGCAGTACATGCTGTCGATCGAGCAGATCACCCGCGTACAGGAACTCGGCCGCGCCATCCGCTCGGGGTGGGGCACCGGTGCGACAGCGAAGTGCATGTTCCCGTCGGTCCGGTCGATGCGCCAGCTCGCCATGTTTGAGCGCATGTGCGCCAGCCCGGGGATGATCCGAGCGATCGTGGAATCGGCGTTCCGGATCGACGTCCGGCCGATCCTGCCGACGATCACCGTGCCAACCCTCGTCGTCCATGCTCGCGAGGACACCATTCCGGTGCAGTGCGGCCGGTATCTCGCCGACCACATCCCAGGCGCGCGGTACCTCGAGGTCGACGGCGCGGACCATGCGCCCTGGTTGACCGAACCCGACGCGATCTTGACCGGGATCGAGGAGTTCCTCACTGGGAGCCACGCGGCACCGTCGCAGTCACATCGCGCCCTGCGCACCGTGTTGTTCACCGACATGGTCGCGTCGACGGAACACGCTGCGGCGACGGGCGATGAACGCTGGCGTGCGGTGCTTCAGCGCTTCAGTGAAATCACAACCGAACTCACGGATCAGTTCGGCGGCGCGGTGGTCAAGAGCACCGGCGATGGGCACCTGGCCACGTTCGACGGCCCGACGCAGGCCATCCGCTGCGCCGAGGCTTTGCGCTCTGACGCTGAGACACTGGGAATCGAGATCCGCGCCGGCATCCACACCGGCGAATGCGAACTGTTGGACAACGACATCGGGGGGATCGCAGTACACATCGCTGCGCGGATCCTCGGCCTGGCCGGCGTCGGCGAAATCCTGGTCTCCCGCACCGTCCGTGACCTCGTCGTCGGTTCGGGCACCAGCTTCGAGGACCACGGCGGCGTCAAGTTGCGCGGGGTACCCGGCACCTGGCAGCTCCTGGCGGTCGATCGCCACGGCACGCGATCGGGATCGGCCGAGGCGGAATTGGCGTCAATGTCCACCCCGGGCCCTCGTACCGCGATGCGCCGGTCGGACCGTGCCGTGGAGGTGATGGCGAGGCGGACACCGTGGATCCTGCGCGGGATCGCCCGCCTCGCCCCGGCCACCGGTCGTAGCAAGCCAGCTAGTGGAGTAGCGGAGAGGGCGCGTTCGTGAGGGATGTCAGCCGCTCCGGACGTCGTGGGCGTGGTGGACGATGTCGTGCAGGTGGTAGATCGAGATCGTTGCGATGGTGAATTCGCTGCCGTTGCTACGCAAGCCGCGCCGTGTCCACGCGCCTGCGGGCACGTTGGCGTAGGTGTCGGCCACAATGCTTGCGGCGTCGAACAGTTCGGTGGCGACCGTGGCGGGATCCTGCGACGCGTAATCGTCGGCGATCGCCGTCTCATCCTGGTCCCAGTTGGGGAACCGTGGTTCATCCTCGGTCAGCATCAACCGGACCCGGTGATTGAAGATTCGGTGCACGTCACGGATGTGGCAGCCGTATTCCAGCGTCGACCAGACGGTTGGTTGACGGCGCACGTTGACACCGGGCTCGTGGAGCCTGGGCACCCACTCGGCGGCGTCGCTACGGATGCGGTCGGCGACCTCGGTGTGGTGCAAAGACGTGGCGTCAAAGCCGCACTCCGGGCACGGGCGATCAAGCACCCACGTCCAATCTTTGGTGTCAGGTTCGATGGGCTCGCGGGTCACGGCATCAGTGTGGCAGCCGCTTCGCGCAGTTTCGTACCGGCACTCGATCCGATCGGCTCGCCATGGCCGAAGCAGGCTGTCTCGACGTCGAGCGCGGCCAACCGCCGAAACGACGCCACCGTTTGTGCCCGGTCCTGGTTGAAGGTGCCCAGCATGACGGCGCCGACATTGGCGATCGTGTCGCCGGTGAACAGCACACCGTGGCGCGGTAGGTGGATCGCGATGCTGCCTTCGGTGTGACCGGGGATCGCCAGGACCTTGGCGCCGCCGCCAAAGTCGAGCACGTCGCCGTCGACAAGCTCCCGATCCACTGGCACGGGCGGTGCAGTGTCGGGCAGGCCGGCCGAAACCCGTTGATGGATAGGCACTTCCCAATCCTCGAACACCGGCGGCGGAAGTGCCGTACCTGTCCGGATCGCAGCCGCGTCACCGGCGCCGGCAAGGATCGGCGCTCCGGTCGGTTGGTGCAGTTCGGCGGCCGAGCCGCTGTGGTCGACGTGGCCGTGGGTCAGCACCATCCGGTCGATGCCTGGCACGGCGGACAGGATCTCGGCGCCCGATCCCGGCGCGCCGGTGTCGATCAGCGTCACCGAGTCTTTGTCACGCCAGACATACAGCTGCCAGCCGTTAACCCGCAGCATGGTCAGGTTCGGTGTGATGGGCACCGTGTCCATGCCTCGACGCTAGGCCTGCGGGAGGACACGACGGAAGCCGATCAGCTAGCGGCGAAATCGGTCAGCAACGCCGACCTGAGCGCGTCGAGCGGCAGCCCACCGAGATCCAGTGCACGGCTGTGGAATTCCTTCAACGACAGCCCGCGGCCGAGTATCTCGTCGCGCAGCTGCTGCCAAATTCGCTGTCCGATCGCGTACGACGGCGCCTGGCCGGGCCAGCCCAGGTAGCGGTCCAGCTCGAAGCGCAGATTCTCCTCGGCCATCGCGCTGTGCGACTGCAGGAACACCCACGCCCGTTCGGCGTCCCAGACGCCGCCGTCCGGTGCGGTCAGCCCGCAGTGCACACCGATGTCGATCACCACGCGCGCGGCCCGGAAGCGTTGAGCGTCCAGCATTCCCATTCGATTGCCTGCGTCGTCGAGCCAGCCGAGGTCGGCCATCAGGCGCTCGGCGTACAGCGCCCAACCCTCGCCGTGACCCGACACCCAGCACCCCATCCGGCGCCACCGATTCAGCCGGCTCGAGGAGACGACTGCTCGGCCGACCTGCAGGTGGTGCCCGGGCACGCCCTCGTGGAACACCGTGGTCGTTTCCTGCCAGGTGCGAAACGTGTCCACTCCGGGCGGGACCGACCACCACATCCGGCCGGGACGGGTCAGGTCTTCGGACGGCCCGGTGTAGTAGATGCCGCCGGTCTGGGTCGGGGCGATCCGGCATTCCAGCGTGCGCAGGGCGGGAGCGATGTCGAAGTGCGTGTCGGCCAGCGAATCCACCGCGCGGTCCGAGAGATCCTGCATCCACGCCTGCAGCGCGTCGGTGCCCTGCACCAGGTAGCGGGGCTCGTCGTCCAGCCGCCGCAGCGCCTCGCCGACCGAGACCCCGGGATAGAGCAGATCTGCAATCGATTCCTGTTCGGCGACAATGCTTTCCAACTGACGAAGGCCCCAGTGATAGGTCTCGTCTAGGTCGACGGAGGTGCCGAGGTGCTCCCGCGACAGCAGCCGGTACGCATCGCGGCCGAACGCGTCCACACGCCGAGCGTGCGGTGCGATCTCGTCGCGCAGCACCAAGGTAAGCGTGGCGTAGGCGTCGGCCGCCGTGGCCGCGCGCTGGTGCAGTTCAGCATGCAGCGCGGCGTTTCCCGGCGCCGCCTCGGCCACCATGTCCAGAAACAGCTGCTGAATCTGGCCGGCCTGGTCGATGCCACGCGCCACCTGCCGAGCCGCGGGCGCACGGCCGGCCGCCGCCGCTGACCGCAGTGCTTCGGCGTAGCCGGCGACCCGGTCGGGCACCTTCGACATCCGCCGACAGATCAGCGCCCAGTCCTCGTCGGTGTCGGTGGCCATCAGGTCGAACACGTCGCGCATCGACTGCAGCGGCGACGCGATCACGTTCAGGTCGCCGAGATCCAGCCGGGCGTCGTGCAGCTCGATCTGCAGACCGAGTCGTTCGCGCATCGCCGCGATGGTCACCCGGTCGACGTCGTCAACCGGGCTGGTTCCGTCGAGGTCCCGCAACGCCGATCGGGCCGCGTCGACCCGGGCCCCGACACCGTCGGGCGAGTAGTCGGTGACATCGTCGTCGTGACCGATGATGCCCATTTCCGTTGCTGCGCATGGGTCCAGCGAGGCGAACGTCTCGAGGTAGCGTTCGGCGACGGCGTCGACTTGCGTACGCGCGCGCGCCGAAGCGTCAACGCTTGTGGGAGGCCTACCCAAGGCTGTTGGTCGCGAAGGTGTCGCACTTGTTGGGGTCACCGGTCTGGTAGCCGACCGTGAACCACTTCTGCCGCTCAGCAGATGACCCGTGGGTCCATTGCTCAGGGTTGATCCGGCCCGTGGCCTGCTTCTGGATGCGGTCGTCGCCCACCGACGAGGCGGCCGAGAGTGCGTCGGCAATGTCCTTGTCGCTCAAGGGTTCCAGGAACGGGACACCGGTGCTCTCTTGTTTGGTGATGGCCGCGTAGTGCGCCCAGACTCCGGCGTAGCAGTCGGCCTGAAGTTCGGTGCGCACGCCTCCGCCCTGCGCCCCCTGGGCGCCGGGGCCCTGTGCCCGGTCGAGAACGCCCTTCAGGTTCTGCACATGGTGGCCGTACTCGTGGGCCACGACGTATTCCTGCGCCAACGGGCCACCGCTGGAACCGAACTGGTCGACGAGCACTTGGAAGAAATCGGTGTCGAAATAGGCGGTCTGGTCGACGGGGCAGTAGAACGGGCCCACAGAGGTGTCCGCGGGTCCGCAGCCGGTGTCGACCTGACCGTGAAACAGCGTGGTATGCGGAGGGGTGTAGCCCGGCAGCTGCTGCTGCCACACCCCGTCCACCGAGTTCGTCGTCGCCACGACCCGGCATTCCACGTACTTGTTGGCGTCCGCGCCGGACTTGCAGTGGCTCAGGTCGTACCCGGGCGCCTCAACGCCCCCGGCGTCGATCTGCTGTTGCTGAGGTACCACCGAGCTCGGGTCGACGCCGAGAAACAGGGCGATCACCACGATCAACAATCCGCCGAGCCCACCGCCGACCGCGATACCGCGACCGGGCCCGCGACCGCCCGTCGAAATGTTGCTCGTGTCGATTTGCATACCCTCGTTGAAGGTCATCGCATCGCTCCGTCGCTCGCCACACCCTGTATGGACCCAGGTGCGTCCAGCTTTGCACACTACGATTTAGGCGTGGCAGTCCTTCTTGGACATTCGACCGTCGCCCACACCGGACTGGGGGATCTGCGCGGCACCGCCGAGGGCGGTGTCGGGGTCTGGCGCGGCGTGCCCTACGCCGAGCACCCCGTCGGCGAACGCCGTTTCCTGGAGCCTGCGCCGCTGGAGCCATGGACCGGAGTGCGTGACGCCCTCGAACACGGACCGCTCCCGCCGCAAGGCAAGTCATTCGTCGGCGGCGGTCGCGACGACCCGAAGGTTCGCGACGAAGCGTGTCTGACTTTGACGGTGTGGTCGCCCGACACCAGTGGCTCGCTGCCGGTGATGGTCTGGATTCCCGGCGGCGCATTCGTATTCGGCGCCGGCCAGTTCCAGCTCTACAACGGATCGCGATTGGCGGCCAACGGAAACGTGGTGGTGGTCAACGTCACGTACCGGATCGGGGTGTTCGGCGGCTTCGAACTCAGCGATCTCGGCGACGGATTCGACGACAACCTCGCGCTGCGCGACCAGATGGCCGCGCTGCGCTGGATCCGCGAGCACATCGCCGCGTTCGGCGGTGACCCCGAACGGGTGACCGTGTTCGGCGAGTCGGCCGGGGCGACATCGGTGCTTGCTCTGTTGGCCAGTCCCGCGGCCGACGGGCTGTTTCGCCGCGCGATCGCGCAGAGCCCCGCGCTGCCGCTGATCGCCGACCGCGAGTTGCGGGCGAGGCAGGCGCACGAGTTCCTGCAGCGGCTGGGCGTGAGCGCCGCCGAGGTCAAGGCCCTGCCGCAGCGGCAACTGCGCCGCGCCGCGGGCCGCTTGCAGCTCAAGAGCGCCTCGACGACGCCCACGCTGGCCTACGGGTTGACCTATGGCGTGGACCTATTGCCGAACCACCCGGTCGACGCCGCCCGCGCGGGCACGCTGGCGCGAGTGCCGCTGATCATCGGCACCAACAGCCACGAGGCGTCGATGTTCGCCTGGACCAAGCCGCCGATGCTGCCCACGACGACGGCATCGATCGATGCCTACCTCGACCGCGTCGCTCCCGACGCCAAGGAACGCGTGCTCGCCGCCTACCCGGACTACCCGCAGCGGCGCGCGCTCGTCGCGTTCGGCTCTGACGTCATGTTCGGCGCTCAGGCTTGGGCGTTCGCCGACGCCTACAGCGCCCAGGCGCCGACGCATATGTACCGGTTCGACCATTTCGGGTGGAGCCTGCGGATTCTCGGGCTCGGCGCCACCCACGGCAGCGAGATCGTGCACATCCAACACAGCTACGCCTCGTTCATCGGTCGCAAGCTGCACCCGCTCGGGCGCCGGCTACAGCCGCCCGTCGGCAGGCGCATGCAGCGCACTTGGCTGGACTTCGCGGCCAAGGGCTGGGAGAGCGCGGATGAGCGCTCGCGCGAAGACCAACAAGCCGAAATCCATTGGTCCAGCGGACATCATTGGCCGATTTATGACACCGAAAACCGCTTCACCCGGATCATCCAGACCGCCCGCGACACAGTGGTCCCCGATCCCGATTCCGAACGTCGCAAGGCCTGGGCCGCCTTGCACTGACTTCGCGAAACTGTATTCCAGCAGGACGGTCCGCCTCGAACTTTCCCTGCTGGAACACAGTTTCGCGGCTAAACGGCCGGGGCAACGCGCTTGTCGGAGTAGCCGCGCAGGTTGTACAGAAACTTCTGGAACGTCCTGACCATCACCGGCCGGCCGAGCGACATCCCGATACGCCCCGCGGGCCCTTTCGGCTTCATCGCCATGATCCACGTCAGACGGCAGCCGCCCGCCGTGGGAACTATCCGATAGTCCTCCGCGAACGCCGCGATGGTGCCGCTGGAGGCTTCATTGAACCGAAAGGCCATGTGCGAGTAGGGCTCGTCGCCCACCGCGGCCATGATTCGGCGTCGTCAAGCACCTCGAAAAGCTGCTCGGGGGTGATCGTCAGGTCGACGGTGCTGACGAAACCTGGCGCCGCTCACCGGGCTAACTGGAGCGTCATGACACGCCACCAATTACAAGTCGACTCTTAGCCGGGTCCGTCGCTCGCCGCGGCGAGCAACGGCACCACCACCTCGCTGATCGGGGTGGCCAATCCGTGGGCGGCGGCCTTGCGCAGGATGACGCCGTTGCGGATGTCCCATTCCAGCGGCTTGTTCGCTTCCCGGTCGGTGAGCATCGACGTCGTGATATCGGGCGGGGCTTGGGCCAGAAGGTCGACGATCTCGTCGATCACCCCGTCGCCGAGGTTGGCGCCGTCGGCCCGCGCCACGGCGAGGCACTCCGCCAGATAGCGGCGACCCAGCGCAGCCACGTCGTCGCGGCGGAAGATGCCCGCGCGCCGGCCCGTCAACACCATGAAGCCGACCACCGCGTTGACCAACAGCTTGTGCCACGCGGCGGTCTTGAAGTCGGGCTCCAGCTCGACCGTCATCCCCGCGCCGCGCAGCAATTCTGCAAGCGTCGCGGCTCCCTCGGAGTCCGGCAGTACCAGCCGAACCCCGGTGCGCACCCGCACCCAGCCATCTGGCTGCGGCTCCGATGAGATCCATACGGCGGCCGGTATGACCGTCGACGAGGGGCAGAACCGCCCCACCCGTTCCACCTGTTCGACGCCGTTCTGAAGCGCGCACACCACCGTGTTCTCGTCGCACAGACGCGCCAACCACGCGCCTGCCTGCTCGTTCTGGGTGTCCTTGACGGCGAGAAACACCACGTCCACCGGACCATCTACCTCGGCGGGATCGGTGTGGACGGGGCCCGGCAACACGATCGGATCGTGGTCGTCGGGCCGCACCTCGATCGATTCGCGTGGTGTGTGCCCAAACAGCAGGACCGGGTGACCGGCGGCGTGCAGATACGCAGCGACGGTCGCACCGATTGCTCCGGGTCCGATGAGTGCAATGCGCGTACCCACGATCGCCAACGTACCGGCGGTAACAGCCCCCCTACACTGTGGCAGTCCTTTCGTCACACTATTCTCGGGGAGTATTTGTGCTGCGCACTCATGCCGCCGGTTCGTTGCGGACCACCGATGCCGGGCAGGCGGTGACGTTGGCCGGCTGGGTGGCGCGTCGCCGCGACCACGGCGGCGTCATCTTCATCGACCTGCGCGACGCGTCAGGGGTGTCGCAGGTGGTGTTCCGCGAGGGCGACGTGCTGGCCCAGGCGCACCGGCTGCGCGCGGAGTTCTGCATCGCCGTCGACGGTGTCGTCGAGATCCGGCCCGAGGGCAACGCCAACCCCGAAATCGCCACGGGGGAGATCGAGGTAAACACGACGTCGCTGACCGTGCTGGGGGAGAGCGCACCTCTGCCGTTTCAGCTCGACGAGCCCGCGGGCGAAGAGGCCAGGCTCAAGTACCGCTATCTCGACCTGCGTCGGGAAGGTCCCGGCAACGCGATTCGGTTGCGCTCCAAAGCGAACGCGGCCGCCCGCGAGGTGCTGGCCCGGCACGACTTCGTCGAGATCGAAACGCCGACGATGACCCGGTCCACGCCAGAGGGCGCGAGGGACTTCCTGGTGCCTGCACGGCTGCAGCCGGGGTCGTTCTACGCACTCCCGCAGAGCCCGCAGCTGTTCAAGCAGCTGCTGATGGTCGCAGGCATGGAGCGGTACTACCAGATCGCGCGGTGCTACCGCGACGAGGACTTCCGCGCCGACCGCCAGCCGGAGTTCACCCAGCTCGACATGGAGATGAGCTTCGTCGACACCGAAGACGTCATCGCGATCTCCGAGGAGATCATCACCGCGCTGTGGGCACTGATCGGGTACGACGTGCCGACCCCGCTGCCTCGCATGACCTACGCGGACGCGATGCGTCGTTACGGCTCCGACAAACCCGATCTGCGCTTCGGACTGGAGCTCGTCGAGTGCACGGAGTTCTTCAAGGACACGCCGTTCCGCGTGTTCCAGGCGCCCTACGTCGGCGCCGTGGTCATGCCCGGCGGCGCATCGCAGCCGCGCCGCACGCTTGACGCCTGGCAGGACTTCGCCAAGCAGCGCGGTCACCGCGGGCTGGCCTACGTGTTGGTCGGCGAGGACGGGACACTGAGCGGCTCGGTGGCCAAGAACCTGTCCGACGCCGAACGCGACGGCCTTGCCGCGCATGTCGGCGCCTCGCCCGGTGACTGCATCTTCTTCTCGGCCGGCCCGGCCAAGCCTTCGCGGGCCCTGCTCGGCGCGGTGCGCATCGAGGTCGCCAAGCGCCTGGACCTGATCGACCCCGATGCGTGGGCGTTCACGTGGGTCGTCGATCCGCCGCTGTTCGAACCGGCCGACGAGGCCACCGCCGCAGGCGACGTCGCGGTCGGCTCCGGCGCGTGGACCGCGGTGCACCACGCGTTCACCGCACCCAAGCCCGAGTTCGCGGACAGCATCGACACCGACCCGGGCAACGTGCTGGCCAACGCGTACGACGTCGTGTGCAACGGCAACGAGATCGGCGGCGGCTCGATCCGTATCCATCGCCGCGACGTCCAGGAAAAGGTGTTCGCGGTGATGGGCCTGGATAAGGCCGAAGCCGAGGAGAAGTTCGGATTCCTGTTGGAAGCGTTCATGTTTGGCGCGCCGCCGCACGGCGGCATCGCGTTCGGCTGGGACCGCATCAACGCGCTGCTGTCGCGGATGGATTCGATCCGCGAAGTCATAGCGTTCCCGAAGTCCGGCGGTGGCGTCGACCCGTTGACGGGTGCGCCCGCGCCGATCACGCTGCAGCAGCGCAAGGAATCGGGAATAGACGCCAAGCCGCCAAAGCTTGAAGGGGCATGACCCAACCGCCACCCGACACAGAGGCCGTGAAGGCGTTCAACGCCAAGATCACGGAGGAGTTTCGCGCCAACAACGGTAAGGTCGGCGCCTTCGAGGGCACGGAATTGCTGCTGCTGACGACGACCGGCGCCAAGTCGGGTCGGCCGCGACTGTCGCCGCTGTCCTGTCGCCGGGTAGACGGCAAGCTGCTGATCATCGCCGGGTACGGCGGCGCGGACGTGAATCCGGCGTGGGTACACAACCTGCGGGCCGAGCCCCGCGCGCACGTCGAACTGGCCGATGAGTCGTTCGATGTGACGGCGCGCGAATTGCCGCCCGACGAGCGCGCCGACATCATTCCCAAGGTCACCGGGATCTCGGCCTTCGCCGAGTTCCAGGCGAAGACGAGCCGGGTGATCCCGATCTTCGAACTCCAGCCGGTCTAGATGTCGCCCATGCGCGTCGGGATCATGCTGCCCAGCCGCGAAACGGCGATGACGTGCAGGCACGACGCGCGGGGACTCGTCGAGTTCGCCAAGGCGGCGGAGGAGGCCGGGTTCGACTCGGTGTGGGTCGGCGACTCGCTGCTCGCGCGCACTCGCGCGGAACCGCTGTCGATCCTTTCCGCGGTGGCCGCGGTGACTCCGGCGTTGTACGCGACCGTCAACCTCAATGACGACAAGGCCCGCGCCGATAAGGAACTCGACGGGTACTTGCGCGCGTACTACGGCCAGCCCCTCGATGTGATGCACTACGTCGACGCGGGCGCGCGACACCTGATCCTGCGGATCGGCTCGCTTACCGGGCGTCCCCAATCCGTGGCTGAAAAACTGTTGCCCGCACTGAAGGAGCTTGGAACACCATGACCGAAGTACCCGACGCGGAAACCATGAAGGCCTTCAACAAGAACATCGTCGACGAATTCCGCGCCAACGGAGGCGTAGTCGGCGGCCCGTTTGAAGGAGCGACCCTTCTATTGCTGACCTCCACCGGTGCCAAATCGGGTCAGCCGCGGCTGGCGCCGCTGGCGTACCTGACGATCGACGGAAAGATGATCATCATCGGCTCGAAGGCCGGTGCGGACACCAATCCCGACTGGGTGCACAACCTGCGGGCCAACCCACGAGCGCACATCGAGGTTGGTGCGGAGGCCTACGACGCCACCGCCCGCGAGCTGCCGCCCGAGGAGCGCGACGAGGTGTATCCGAAGGTGGTCGCGCTTGCGCCGGGTTTCGGTAACTACCAGTCGAAGACGAGCCGCGTCATTCCGTTGTTCGAGCTGCAGCGGGCATAGGCCACGGCTCAAACGTGATATCACAGGCGATATCACGTTTGAGGGTGGACAAATCCTTCGAAAACGGGGCCGACCGCCGTTACACCACAAGTGAAAGCAGGAGCGCGGGCCGCGGAAGGCACGTGACCGCGGCCCGGCTCCTGCTTATGGGGGCTACAGCCGTTCGATGATGGTGGCGTTGGCCATGCCGCCGCCCTCACACATCGTCTGCAACCCGTAGCGGCCGCCGCGCTGCTCGAGCGCGTTGACCAACGTCGTCATGATCCGCGCGCCGCTGGCTCCCAGCGGGTGTCCGATCGCGATCGCGCCACCGTTGACGTTCGTCTTGGCCAGATCGGCGCCGGTGTCGTGAGCCCACGCGAGCACGACGGGCGCGAACGCCTCGTTCACCTCGAACAGATCGATGTCAGCTAGCGTCAATCCCGCACGCTGCAAGACCTTTTCGGTCGCTGGGATCACGCCGGTCAGCATGTATAGCGGGTCGGACCCGACGACAGTCGTCGAGTGGATTCGGGCGAGCGGACGCAGGCCTAGGCGCTGGGCCACCTCGCTGGTGGTGATCAGCACCGCTGCGCTGCCGTCCGACAGCGGTGAGGAGTTGCCCGGGGTGATCTCCCAGTTGATCTGTGGGAAGCGGGTCTCGTAGGCCGGGTTGTAGAACGCCGGCTTCAGGCCGGCGAGCGTCACCACCGTCGTGCCGGGGCGGATGATCTCGTCGGTGGTCAGCCCGTTGATCGGGATGAGCTCATTGTCGAACCGGCCCTCTTTGGTTGCCGCCGCAGCCTTTTCGTGGCTGCCAGCGGAAAACTCGTCGAGCTGCTGCCGCGAGAAGCCCCACTTGGCGGCGATAAGCTCGGCGCTGATACCTTGCGGCACAAGGCCTTCGGGATAGCGCTGCGCCATCGCGCCGAATGGGTCGCTCCCGGGAAGTACGTTAGACCCCATCGGCACGCGTGACATCGATTCCACCCCGGCGGCGACCACGATGTCGTAGGCACCGGCGATGACACCCTGCGCGGCGAAGGAGATCGCCTGCTGGCTGCTGCCGCACTGACGGTCGACGGTGGTGCCGGGCACGCTTTCGGGAAATCCGGCGGCCAGCAGCCCGTTGCGCGCGATGTTGACGGCCTGGTCGCCGACCTGGGAGACGGCGCCGGTGATGACGTCGTCGATCCGAACGGGGTCGACGCCGGTCCTGGCGACCAGCTCCTTGAGGCTGTGGGCTAGCAGGTCGACTGGCAGCACATCGTGCAGCGCTCCGCTGGCCTTGCCCTTTCCGATCGGGGTGCGTACCGCTCCGACGATTACCGCGTCGCGGCCTGCGTATCCGGCCATTTCTGCCTCCTGTGACTCGACGCTGAGTGATGCTCTCTATACCCAGCTATACCACCTGGGTATACTTAGAACAACTCAGAGGTAGGGTGAATTCCATGACAGTGCTGCAAGGCGCACTCGCCGACCGCGATGCGTGGTCAGCGGTGGGCGAGTGCCCGATCGAGAAGACGATGGCATTGCTCGGCACCAAGTCGGCGATGCTGATCATGCGCGAGGCCTACTACGGCACCACCCGGTTCGACGACTTCTGGCGGCGTATCGGTGTGACGAAGGCCGCTGCGGCCGCGCGGCTGTCCGACCTCGTCGAGGCCGGCCTGCTCGAGCGGCGGCCCTACCGCGAGCCGGGTCAGCGAAGCCGCGACGAGTACGTGCTCACCGAAGCGGGCCTGGACTTCATGCCGGTGGTGTGGGCGATGTTCGAATGGGGCCAGCGCCACCTGCCACGCCCGACGCCGCTGCGGCTGACCCACAAGGAGTGCGGCGCCGACGCGACCGTCAGCATCCGCTGCGCCGAGGGGCACGATGTCCCCGCCAACGAGCTCGGAATCCGGCTCGCCAGGAAAACCAGCTAACCCCAAGCGAATTCACAGCGGTAGGTAACAGGGCAAAGGTTCACCCGACGCTACGGTGAGCCATGGCAAACACCACCGAGCACCCTGTGCACCGGGGATTCAATCCTTCCTGTCGACGTTCGTGATGATCAGCCAGAACCGTGCCGACTTCAGCGGCAGGCCGCCGCGGATCTCCAGTGGAAGATGGTCCAGGAGGAAGACCGGCAGAACGTCAAGCTGATCGAGCTGTCCAACCAGATCCTTGAGCCGACCAAGGCCGTGCATGCCCAGACGGTGGCGGTTCAGTCGGTGAAGCAATAGGAATCGCTGGACGCGTCACCTCCCTGCAGCCTGGTTTGGTGCACCCGCAGGCCGCGGAATTCGTCGCCGTGCGGGAAGAATCCGGCGTCGGGAACCAGCCCGCCCGCGTCAATGTCGGCATCGAGCTTGGCCAGCCATGCGCCGACGCCGTCGGGATAGAACTGCTCGTCCCACGCCGCGTACAGCGAGTTGGTGGCGTAGACCCGGCGGCCGTCGCGGCTGATCTCCACCATCTGCGGCCCGCCCGCGAGGCGCAGGTCGGGGTCCGAAGGATGAGGCTCGCGTCGCACCACGCCGCCCAGGTGAACCGACGCCGTCTCACGCGGATGGAACGGGTCACTGACATCGAATTGTTTGAGTTCCCCTGTGCCCCAGCATGATACGTACAACCATCGATCATCGACCGACAGATCGATGTCGGACACCAGCGGCGGCACCGCACCGAACGGCTTCAGCGCCGGTGGCAGGTCGTCGGCGTCGGCAGGCTCGGCCGGGATGGTGATGACCTTCTCGACGGCCCACCGATCGCCGTCGCGGTGCCAGAGCCACACCGATGCCGAGAGATCCTCGACGCTGATCACCACCCCTACGAAGCCGTACGCCTTGGTGGGGTCATGCGCGGGACGAAGCTCCAGCACCATCTGGTGGGCGTCGCCGAGGTCGACACGCTGGGTCAGCGTGCGCTCGGACATGCTCCAGAAGTTCAGGTGGTGCCCGAACTTTCGGCCCAGCAGGTCCTCTGGATTCAATCCGCCCTCGATCATCGACGGCGTGGCCCATTCCGAGGTGACCACCGTGTCGTGGCGGAGATGCCACCACACATCGTAGGCGAAGTACTGGGGTCCGCGGTCCCGCTCCCACGGCCCGATCACCTCGAACGTGTCGTGGTCGAGCAGCGCGACACCACCCGGACCGTCGTCGTTCGCGCCGCCCAACGACGACATGAAGATGCCTCCCGGCCCGCAGTGCACGGTGTGCGGCCGCGAATATCCGGCCTTGGCGGCAAGCTCGTCGGCCTCAATCGTGTGTGCCAACACCGGGTTTCGCGGGTCGGGTTTGGTGTCGAGGACATACGTGTTCGATGACCGGATGCCGGGGACGACAAGGTAGCGTCGTTCGGCCGCATGGCCGTCGTGGCCCTCGTGGCACAGGGCGCTCGAGCAGGCGTTCCAGCCGAAGTGGTGCAATTCGTTGCCTGCCGTCGGGAGCTCGGACCAGCCGACCACCCGACCGTACGACGACGAAGCGGAGTCGCAGTCCACCACGGCAAGCGCGTCCTTCGCCTGGCCGGCCGGGTCGAATGCGACAACGTAAGCAAGCTGCTCGGGCGCTGCGGCGAC
>JAVRPG010000583.1:0-3808 GCA_032162325.1 Mycobacterium sp.
CCATCCTGCTGGCCGGTCACGGGGCTGCCCGAAGCGAAGCGTCTGAAGCGGTACGCCGATTCGCCGAGTCGCTCGACATCCCTGTCGCGACAACGTTTCACGGCAAGGGCGTCATGCCCGACGACCATCCGCTCGCACTCGGTGCAGTCGGCTTCATGCGCCATGACTACGTGAATTTCGGCTTTGACCAGGCCGATGCCATCGTCGCCGTCGGTTACGAGTTGCAGGAGTTCGACCCAGTCCGTATCAATCCGCGCGGCGACGCGAGGATCATCCACATCCACCGCTTTCCCGCCGAAGTGGACGCCCACTACGACGTCGCAGTCGGGTTGCAGGCCGATATCGGACGCAGCCTTGATGCGCTGGCGGCAGCGGTGACCCGCGATCACCCGTCCTCGTCGGGTGGCGAACGGATCCGTGAGCTGCTCTCGGGTGAGCTCGACCGAGGACGCGCCGACGACAGGTTCCCGCTGGCGCCGGCCCGCATCATCGCCGACACGCGAACAGCCCTGCAGCGCAACGACATTGTCCTAGTCGATACCGGCGCCCTGAAGATGTGGATGGCCAGGCTCTACCCGACGTACGAACCGAACACCTGTCTGATCTCCAATGGACTCTCGACAATGGCCTGGACGCTGCCCGGGGCGATCGCGGCCAAGATCGCCCGGCCCACCGCAAAGGTACTCGTCGCCACCGGCGACGGTGCGTTCCTGATGAACTCGCAGGAGATCGAGACCGCGCTGCGGCTCGGAACATCGATGGTAATTCTCATCTGGGTGGACGACGCCTACGGACTGATCAGCTGGAAGATGGACCTCGAGATCGGCCACAACGTGGACACCCACTTCGGAAATCCTGACTTCGTCGCCTACGCCGAGGCCTTCGGCGCGACGGGCTACCGCATCTCGGCGGCCGACGAACTGCTCCCGACCCTGCGCGAAGCGCTCCAGGACGACACCGTCAGCATCATCGCGTGCCCGGTCGACTACTCGGCCAACAATGCCCTGATCGCCTCGCTGGGCGAGTTAGACGAGTCGTTGTCCTGACGATTCTCGTGCGCTCGACGGTGCAAAGGTTGGCGCAGCGCAGCACGCCGTGCGGATATGTGTGGCGGTCATCGTGCCGGCCGATCAACCTCTCCAGCGACCGTGACGAGCACGTCAGCTAGTCGGCGTGCACAGGAGATCGACACCGACGACCTGGCCGACGAACCGGGCGAATCGGTCGCTTGAGCCATCTTCTCAAGGGGCCATGCGCTCGAAAGGCTCGATTCGGATTGTTCGGCGTGGATAAGGATTGGTTGCGAGAATCATTACGACGCCACCGCTCTCGCGCGTAGCCACAGTGTAGCGACGTCGTCAGCGTCCCGGCTTGCCTTGCGCCCCAAAACCATAGCGCTTAGAACGGGACTAAGACCTTCCCTGCCCTATACGTGGGGTCCGCGGTGGTGGTATAGCAGGGCACCCGAGTCCCCGCCGAATGCCTGTTGGTTTTGGGCGGCCTCTTGCGCGGCTGCTCCGGGAGTAGCGGTGATTTGAGCATTTCCGGGGCTCTGCTGCACGGTAGCGTCGTCCGCAGCGATCGGTGCCAGTCCAATCGCTGCCGCGGATGCGGCGATGGCCAGTGGCGCGACGTATCGCAGATTCATTTTTTTCTCCTTATTTAGGTGACATCGCGACATGCGATGTCGGCTGAAAAATCGGGATCCGGCGGCTTACTCGCGTCAGCGGGTGCAAGCGTGGGGTCAGACGGCGCCGCCGGTGTGCGTGCTGGCGACTCGCCCGGACGGCATTCCGGAATTCCACATCGCGGGTCCGTATAGGACGAGCGGGTCAAGGCCATCTGGGAGCAGCCGATCCGCGTCGGGCCGTAGGCACTGGTAAGCCCCGGCGCAGTACGGCGAGGTATCACTAGCCGGCGGAGTGACACCAATGACCGGTGCACCGACACCGACCGTAGCCACAGCCACCATGGCGGCGGCCGCGGTTCCCACCGCCGGATGCACCCACCGCCGGTTGCGCGTCGAGCGTCCGGCGCTGACCGTAGTCATCGTTTTCCTCCAAACGCTTTTCGGCCTCGGTGTATATCTCAAGACTGCTCGACGCAGGCATCGCTGTCGTCGGCGCTAGCACCAAAACTGCTAGAGGAGAGCCGGAATTCCCGCATGGTGGCTAGTTGGAATGCTGATCGCCACCCGTGGAGGAGCTCCGTTGGCTGTCACCCTGCGAGCCCGCTGCAGTCAAGCCCGAACGACAAGACCACTGAGTCAGCCAGGTCGCCTCGGCTTCCCATCGCATGAAAAGCACAACGCCGGCACCGGGTGGCGACCATTCATCGATCCCGCCGCCGGCGGTGTTCCGCGCGAGTGGCGTGGACCGGCGCGGGCGTCAATCTACGGACCGGCGCGCCGACAGCAGGTGCGGTGCGTGGCGCTGTGCGCGAGGTGCTCGGCGACGGCCGCTACCTGGCCGCCGCTCGAAAGCTCGAGACGGCGTTCGCCCGGCGCGACGGTGTGGCCGAGATCGCGGCGCTCGTCGACGAGGTCATCGGTGAACACAGCACCGCGGCGCGACGATGAGCGCGTGTGCCGATCCGTTCGGCCGTCCACCGATGGTCGAGTCGC
The DNA here is from genome assembly GCA_032162325.1 of Mycobacterium sp. Taxonomy (GTDB): domain Bacteria; phylum Actinomycetota; class Actinomycetes; order Mycobacteriales; family Mycobacteriaceae; genus Mycobacterium. Next base: position 2,624 of record JAVRPG010000583.1, read on the forward strand.
AGGCCGACGTGCGGGGTGAGCCCACAAAGTCGCGTAGTCGGCTACTCGTGTGTACCGCCGGCATTCGGAGAAGCCTTCAACCATGGTTACCGAACTGCAGTTCGTCGCGGTAGTGGCCTTCCTGATCTGGTGTCTGGTCTGCTCAGTGTCCGGGCTGCTCACCCCGGACGCCGACACCGCGCGCCTGGTCTGGCGAGAGCACGGCCCGACCGGCTGGGGTGGCTGGCGCGAGGTGCATTTCGGGTTGTCCGCGGCGGATCGTCGTGTTTTGACGCAACCCGAAGCGAATCTCGACCGCGCGGCCCGAGCCGCGCTGTTGGAAACGGTTCGCCGGCAGACCAGGAGTCCCGAGTCGGAAGCCGTGCAGTTCGCGATCCTCCGCGTCACACCGGACCACCGTCAGGCCACGGCCGTCTTCGTGTCCGACCACATCGCCGTCGCTTCGGCCAGCCCGTCGTTCGACCCGTCGCTGGAGGCCCACGCGACGTAACCGTCGGGCCGGATCATCAGCGCCGCGGGGATGGCCACCAAGCCCAACACAGGGCACGCCTGCCGTAGACTCGATCTCAGGAAGCGACGTTTCTGCCTGGACCGCTGGTCCGGGCGCTCCACCGGTCGCAAACGGGTGGGCTTACTGGAACCGAAAACGTGGATGCCCGGCACAGCGCGCATGTCCACGGATGGGACGGATAACACACGCGCATCGGAATGACGCGCGCTCCATCCCATCGATCCAAGGACTTTGAGTGGCTATCAGCCAGGTCGCTGCCTACGCGCATCTGTCCGAAGTGGACGTCGATTCGCTCGGACGCGAACTCGACGCGATCCGTGCCAACATCGAGGACAGCCTCGGCTCGAAGGACGCTGCCTACATCCGTCGCACGATCATGTTCCAGCGGACGCTCGACGTTGCGGCGCGGCTGGTTATCGGCTGCAGCCGCAGGCGCACGGGCTGGCTCCTGGGCACCATCGCCCTCGCCGGTGCGAAGAGCATCGAGAACATGGAGATCGGCCACAATGTCGGTCACGGGCAATGGGATTGGATGAACGACCCGGAGATCCACTCCAGCACATGGGAATGGGATATGCCGGGACTTTCGTCCCAATGGCGCTATTCGCACAACTACACGCATCACATGTACACCAACGTGATCGGCATGGATGACGACATGGGCTTCGGCATCA
>JAVRPG010000584.1:0-6607 GCA_032162325.1 Mycobacterium sp.
TCGAGCCAATCCGTCTCTGGTGCAAGGAATTCGGTGACCTTCTCACCAGGGACGAAGTGTGCGAGGACTCTCAGCGCCAACGCTTCGCGATCCACTTGGCGATGGTATCGGCCTTCTCGCTGCGGGCCCCCGGTGTCGTGAAGTAGTGGTCGGTGTCGATCGAGTGCAGAGATTTGTCCGTACCGGCCAGCGCGTCGTAGATGCGCTGAGCGTCGCTGGGGTACACGCCCGTGTCCTGTTCGGCGTTGATAACCAGGGCGGGGCATTCGATGCGGGCCAGGTGCGGTTCTGCGCGGGTCTGGGCGTGCCGAAGGCTCCACATTCCCAGCCAGTTGCGTAGCGTGCAGGCGGCGGCGATGCCGTGCGCCGAGCGGTTGGCCTTGACGGGCAGACCGGCGTAGCACATGTTGGCAGGGCGGCTGGTCGGTTCGATCGACGGATCGACCATCCGCGGGTCCGCCCAGGTGCGCAGCACCGTGAACGGTCGGTCGGAGAAGCCGGCAGCATGGACCCGCTTGAGCTCGGTCTCGGCCCAGTCGGTGATCGCGTTGTTGCGGGCGATCTGTGCTGCACGGTAGCGCTCGATGAACTCGGCCGAGTATGGCGGCCCGTTGCGCTCGTTGAACAAGTCAAGATCGGGATCGCTTGCGATGGCATCGGTTTCATCGACCACCGACGCATCCATCCACGCCGTGAGAACGTCCGGGCGGCCGGGGTGCGCGGCGCTGGCCACGTAGCCGTCGGCGGGCAGCAAGTCGGTCAGCCCGGCCGCCGGTCGCATGCCCTCCAGCGGCGTCACATGCGGGTCGACGGCCTGAGCCTGGTAGGCCGCCATCAGCGACCCGCCACCGGAATTGCCCAGCAACACAATGGTTTCCACACCCTGGGTCTCACGCAGCCAGCGCACTCCGACACCGATGTCGACCAGGGCGTGATCGAGCAGGAAACTGCTCTCGTATCCGCGATACCTCGTGTTCCAGCCCAGGAAGCCAATACCGCGGGTGGCCATGTAGTCGGCGAGGTAGTGCTCGGCGAAGTCGATCTGATAGTGAGTGGCGATCATGGCGACCTTTGGCTTGCGCCCCAAGCCACGGTGGTAGAGCCCCTGGCACGGATGCCCGCCTGCCCCGGCCCGCCGCGCCGTCGGCGAATCCATCCCGACGAACTCGCGTGAAACGCCGGGTGTTCCGGTTGCCGCCGGTGTCCTGGTCATGTCAGACCGGCCTCCTTGTGGTAGATCGTGCGGTAGAAGAAGTTGGCAAGGGTGGTGATGCACGCGTCGTCGTCGACGGTGTCGGCCGCGGCGTCGCCGGACAGTTGCGTGTAGCAGAACTGGTTCAGCATCGACACCATCGCCACCGCCACCAGATGTGGGTCGTCGTCTTGGGCGCAGAAGCCATGCCGTTGAGCCTGCTTCACCATCTGTGTGATCAATCCGATTGGCAGCGAACAGATGTCGGCCCAGTATTCGGCGAAGTCGTCGCTGATCATGGCCAGTTGCGACACGCTGATGATCTCGGCCAGCCGATTGCGATAGGTGTTCCAATGTGCGGCGGCGGCCTGGTAGGAGCGCTCCCAGTTGGTCAGGCCGGGTTCGGAGGCAGCACGGGAACGCTCCCGCGCCTCGTCGCGGAACCGCACGGCCCACTCGCGGACCATCGCTTCCTTGGAGTCGTAGTAGTTGTAGAACGACGCGGTGGACTTGCCGGCTTCGGCGGCGATATCCGAAATCGTTGTCGCCAGAATGCCCTTGCGGGCGATCACCGCCCTTGCCGCCGAGTCGATAGCGGCCTGCGTCTGCCTGCCGCGCAGAGTCGGCAACTGCTCGCGGGGGCTGACCGTCACTGGCGACGACCCTCTCTATCGGCCATTGATCGAATCTGAATCTGATGTTAGATTCAGATTGCGTTCTTGGCCAGAAGTTTCGTGGAGGCGCGACGTGATCAAGCCAGACAATCCAAATTCCGAATTCGAGCTCGGCGGAATCAACCACGTGGCGTTGGTCTGCGCCGACATGGAGCGCACCGTCGACTTCTACAGCAATGTCCTCGGCATGCCGCTGATTAAGTCGCTGGATCTGCCGGGCGGCATGGGACAGCACTTCTTCTTCGACGCAGGCAACGGCGACTGCGTTGCGTTCTTCTGGTTCGCCGACGCTCCCGACCGGGTGCCAGGCCTTTCGTCGCCGGAAGCGATCCCAGGGATCGGTGACATCGTGAGCGCCGTGAGCACCATGAACCACCTGGCCTTCCATGTGCCTGCGGAGAAGTTCGACGAGTACCGGCAGCGGCTCAAGGACAAGGGCGTGCGCGTCGGGCCGGTGCTCAACCACGACGAGAGCGAGGCCCAGGTGTCCGCGACGGTGCATCCTGGTGTATACGTGCGGTCGTTCTACTTCCATGATCCGGACGGCATCACCCTCGAGTTCGCCTGCTGGACCAAGGAATTCACCGAGAACGACACCAATACGGCGCCGAAGGCCGCGGCCGACCGTCGACCCCGAGTGCCCGCTGAACGCTAACGCGGTCATGTCTGACGGTGGCGTGTCGGACGCGCAGATCGCCGCGATGTCGGCCACCGAACGTCGTGAGCTGATCACCCGGCTGGAACGCCCCATCGACGAGCTCCTGCCCGAGTCGGCATTCGTCAGGCTGCGGCGGGTGCGTGGGTGAGCTCCCGCTGGCGGCCCTCTTGATCACAGAGGCGCTGCGCATCCTTCGGTTAACCGCGACCCGGCTGTATGTGCTCGATGCCGGGATACCGCTGTGGCGAATCCCGTTGCTGCCCTAGCCTTTGTAGAGTTCGGGCATGGCTAGCTGGTCGATGATCGCAGCCAGCCGATCGACGAGCTGGTCACTGTCCAGCGTGATGTCGCCGGCAAGCCACGCGGTAATCGTTTGTCCGACACCGCCGACGGCGAAATGCGAGGTGGCCTTGATGGCGTCGTTGTTCTGCGCGCCCAAGGTGCCCGCATGTTGTAAAAGCAGCATCGCCATCAGCGCGCCGGATTCCGCGCGCTTGCGGACCACAACGGAATTGGACAGCTGCGAGCTGAACAGCAGACGGCCGACCCGGGTGTCGGCGGCGATGGCCCGCACAATGTTGGCCATGCCCGCCCGGCTCTGTTCCTTGAGAGGCGCGGCCACGACCGCGGCCTGCGTCGTCGCAGCGATGTCGGCGATCACCCAGTCGAAGACCGCGGCGACAAGGTCGTCCTTGTCGGTGAAGCTCTCGTAGAAGTAGCGCAGCGTCAGGCCCGCCTGTCGGCAGATGCCGCGCACCGTCAACTCGGACAGGTCGGGGTCCGAGCCCAGGATGTCCAGGCCCGCTTCCAGGAAGCGGCGGCGGCGCTCGGCGACCCGGTCGGCCGCTTCGACGCCGCGGTAGGGCCGCACTTGAGCCATCGGCTCCATCTTGACACCGCCGTCGAGTCGGTAGCAATATATCTGGAAACAGATGTTCTCACATTTGCTCGTTAGGTGGGTCGATGACGATCAGTGAGCCGGTTCAACACGTCGAACGTGCTGTTAGCGAGCCCGCGGTAGCCCTGCCGCCGGCGTCGCGACGCTCCGCCGGCATCGACGATGGCCTGATGGGTGTGGCACTGCTGGCCGGGCCCGCGAACGTGATCATGCAGCTCGCTCAGCCGGGCGTCGGCTACGGCGTGCTGGAGAGCCGTGTGGAGAGCGGCCGCGTGGACCGGCATCCGATCAAGCGCGCACGCACGACGTTCACCTATCTCGCCGTGGCCACCAATGGCAGCGACGAGCAGAAGGCGGCGTTCCGGCGGGCGGTGAACCGGGCGCACGCGCAGGTGTACTCGACCGACGAAAGTCCCATCGCCTACAACGCGTTCAACCCCGATCTGCAGCTGTGGGTCGGGGCGTGCATGTACAAGGGCGCGGTCGACGTGTACCGGTTGTTCGTCGGAGAGATGGACGATGAGACCGCCGAGCGCCACTACCGCGAGGGGGTGGCGCTCGGCACTACTTTGCAGGTGCCGCCCGACAAGTGGCCGGCCGACCGGGCGGCGTTCGACCGGTACTGGCAGGAGTCGCTGCCCAAGGTGCACATCGACGACACCGTTCGCGAGTACCTGTATCCGATTGCGGCGGCCCGGGTGCGCGGCGTGAAGCTGCCGGGCCCGCTCCAGCGTTGGTCGGACAGCTTCTCGCTGCTGATCACGACGGGCTTTCTGCCGCAACGGTTCCGCGACGAGATGCGGTTGCCGTGGGACGCGACCAGACAGCGTCGGTTCGACCGGTTGATGACGGTGCTGCGGACGGTCAACAGGCTGATGCCGCGATTCATCCGTCAGTTCCCGTTCAACGTGCTGCTGAAGGACCTCGACTGGCGGATCCGGACGGGACGCCCGCTCGTGTAACCGCCTCCGTCACATCGGTTACTTCGCGCCAAGAACCTCGGCGCTGACGTGACGGCGCAACTGGCCGAGAGTGTCTCGCGGCGGCCATACGTGGGCGCACTGTGTTCCCATTTGCCGCGTAGCCGGATCGCGACCCCACGGGCGACCAATGAGGTCAGCGCGCACGGGGGAGATGGTGCAGGGTGGCTTTGGGATACGACGGCGTCGAAGCTGCCCAGTCGTTCGCTCGCCTCGAGGATGTCTCCGTGCGTCCAGGCCACCTGGGCGCCGGCGAAGCGCTGCTTGGCTCGCTGCAGAACTGGCCGGTCGATGTCCACAGCGACGACATGCGGTACTCGTTACGACAGGCGAGCGGCCAAAGGCCGTCGCCGCAGCCAACTTCGAGCACGGACGCCGCGTGCGGCGGGACGCGGTCGGCGAGTTTGCTGTCATAGTGGATGTTGACGTTTCACGGTTTTGCCATGAACCGAGTCTGGCGGAGCTGTCAGAATCCGCGCGTATAAACGCGTACGTGCGTACCGAAAATGACACCTGGGACATCAAGACGAGTGTTGGCTCTACCGCCCTGTTCGTGGCCACGGCGCGGGCCTTGGAGGCCCACAAACCCGACCCGGTTGCGGTCGATCCGTATGCGGAGGTGTTCTGCCGGGCGGTCGGCGGCGAGTGGGCCGGTGTGCTCGACGGCGGCGCCCCCGACCACCCTCTGAAGACCGAGTTCGGCGACTACTTCGTCGACTTCCAGGCCGTTCGGACCAGGTACTTCGACACCTACTTCGAGGCCGCGGCCGCGGTCGGGGTGCGGCAGATCGTCATCCTGGCGGCCGGGTTGGACTCCCGCGCATACCGGTTGCACTGGCCGGATGGGACGGTGGTCTTCGAGCTGGACCAGCCGCGGGTTCTGGAGTTCAAACGCGAGGCGCTGGCCGCGCACGGCGACCAGCCGGCCGCCGAACGCAGGGAGGTCGCAGTCGACCTGCGCAACGACTGGCCACAAGCTCTGCGCAACAACGGGTTTGATCCGTCCAAACCGTCGGCCTGGATCGCAGAAGGGCTGCTCATCTATCTGCCTGCCACGGCGCAGCACCAACTGTTCGCCGGCATCGACTCACTGGCTGCGCCGGGCAGCCACCTCGCTCTCGAGGAGTCGGTACCGTTGGAGGCCGATTCTTTCGAGGCAAGGCGGGAAGAGGAACTCGCAGGTGGCAACGACCGCACCTTCTACACCCTTGTCTACAACGAGCAGCATGCGCCCGCCCGCGACTGGTTCGGTGCCCGTGGCTGGTGGGCCGTGGCCACCCCGTTGCCCTATCAACTGCGTTCGCTCGGCCGGTCTGTTCCGGATCCCGACACCGAATCGGGCGCGATGACTGGCAACATCAGCCTGGTCAGCGCGATCAAGGACTGACCCGCAGCCCGACCGTACGGCTCGACGCTAGACCCGTGCCGCTTTCCGAGGGTCAGCTGACCGACCTGCGGTGGCCCGTTGAGACGCGGGCGCCTACGCGAACATGAAATCGCGCATGAACCGGGTCATGCGGCGCAGGTAATCGGGCTGGCTGACGTGCAGGATGTGGTTGCCTGGGAACCAATGGAGCGCGCATCGCTCCCAGTGCTCCCACAGCAGCTCGGCCTGTTCAGGTGGTGCCAGCCGATCGCCGAGTCCAGTGATGATCAGGCGCCGGTCCTTGGGTACCAGCGGCGGATAGTTCAGCGGAGAGGGATGCATCGTGGCGGCGCGAGTCAGTTCGTCGTCGGTTCCGGTAATGCGGCTGCGCAATCGGACCACGTGGTTTGCCTGGAACCACTCGTCGACGGTCCTGTCGGGTGTCACCACCGGGACGTTTGGAATAACGGCCTGGATTCGATCGTCGACGCAGGCGATCAGGGCTGAGGTGTAGCCGCCGAGTGACATACCGGTCAGCGCGACGCGGTCGACGCCGGTGAACTCGAGATAGTCGATGACCGAACGGAAATCGTGCACGGCCTGGGCCATCGCCTCCGCGAATCCGGAGAATCCGTGCGCGAAATAGCCGTAACCGCTGAAGGGCGAACCCCTTTCGGCCCGCTGACCATGGAACGGCAGTGTGTACAGCAGCACGTCGTAACCCGATCGATAGAACCACGGCAGCGAGAAGAACAAACCGTTGAACAAATACGGCGATCCCATGAAGCCGTGGATCACACACAGCGTTGGGTGCGGGCCGTCATCATGTACCCAGTGTT
>JAVRPG010000585.1:0-7693 GCA_032162325.1 Mycobacterium sp.
CACAATCGGGCTCAACGGCGTGCTGACGTTGTGGGTGCAGCAGGTCTTCGGCGCCAACCTCGCCGGGTCAGGCTGGCTGTACAGCCTGAGCGGGCTGATCCTGGTCTACACCTACTTCCAGATCCCGCTGATGGTGATCGTCTTCGTGCCCGCCCTCGAAGGACTGCGCGACCAATGGCGCGAGGCAGCGGTCAGCCTGGGCGCATCGACGTGGCGCTACTGGCGGGAGGTGGCGGTACCGCTGTTGACACCGGCGTTTCTGGGATCGGCACTTCTGTTGTTCGCCAACGCTTTTGCGGCATACGCGACGGCGGCCGCGCTGGTCAGCCAGGGCAGCCCGATCGTGCCGTTGTTGATCAGGTCCGCGCTCACCAGCGAGGTGGTCCTCGGCCAGTCCGGGTTCGCCTACGCGCTGGCGCTCGAGATGATCGTCGTCGTGGCCGTGGTGATGGTGGCCTACAGCGCACTTGTGAGACGCACGGCGAGGTGGCTGCGGTGAGGCGCGCAGGCGTGGGCGGCAAGGTCTTTCGCGCGGCGCTGTGGGTGGCGTTCGGGTTGTTCTTCTTGTTCCCGCTCTACGCGATGGCCGACTTCTCCACTCGCAATCTGATCGCAGGCGGCCGCACCATGCAGGCGTGGAAGAACCTCGTCGCCGACGACGCCCTGTATCAGGCGATCGTGATCTCTTTGCTGCTGGCGGTTTTCACGGTGGTGGCGATGCTGCTGGTGCTGGTGCCGACGATGATCTGGGTGCGGCTGCGCGCACCTTGGGCCAAGGGCATGGTCGAGTTCCTGTGCCTGCTTCCACTGACCATTCCGGCCCTGGTGATCGTGGTCGGGCTGCGCAACGTCTATCTGTGGGTGACGTACTTCCTCGGTGAATCCGCATTGACGCTGACGTTCGTCTACGTCGTGCTGGTGTTCCCGTTCGCGTACCGGGCCATCGACGCCGCGCTGTCATCGATCGACCTGCAGACGCTCGCCGAGGCGGCACGCTCGCTGGGCGCCGGCTGGCCGACGACGATTCTGCGGGTCGTGGTGCCGAACATCTGGTCCGGCATCCTGTCGGCCGCCTTCATCTCGATTGCGGTCGTGCTCGGCGAGTACACCATCGCGTCGCTCTCCGGATATCAGACGCTGCAGGTGCAGATCGTCGCGATCGGCAAGAGCGACGGTCCCACATCCGTTGCCGCATCGTTGGCCGTGCTGCTGTTCGGTTTCGTGCTGCTGCTGATCCTGTCGCTGGTGACCCGCGGGCGTCGCCGCGGCAGCGCGGCCGTCGACCCCGCAGTCCCCGTCCCCGCCCCCACTGGAGTCTCCGCATGACGAACGGTGTTGCCGTCGAACTCAACGACCTGACCCGGGCGTATGGCAGCTTGAAGGCGCTCGACGGGTTCACCCTGCACATGGAGCCGGGCGAGCTCGTCGCGCTGCTCGGCCCGTCGGGCTGCGGAAAAACCACCGCGTTGCGGATCCTGGCAGGCCTCGACGAAGCCACGTCGGGCACCGTGTCGGTCGGCGGCCAGGACGTCGGCAGTGTGCCCGCCAACAAGCGCGACATGGGCATGGTGTTCCAGGCGTACAGCCTGTTTCCCCATCTGACCGTGCTCGACAACGTGGCGTTCGGATTGAAGATGCGCGGAAAGTCCAAGAGCGAGCGGACTTCTCGGGCTGCCGACATGCTGGAGTTGGTGGGCCTGTCGGCGCACAAACACAAGTACGCCGGCGAGCTCTCGGGCGGCCAGCAGCAGCGGGTCGCGCTTGCCAGGGCGCTGGCCATCCAGCCGCGGGTGCTGCTGCTCGACGAGCCGCTGTCCGCGCTGGACGCCAAGGTGCGGACGCAGTTGCGCGACGAGATCCGGCGCGTCCAGCTCGAAGTCGGCACGACGACGCTGTTCGTCACCCACGACCAGGAGGAGGCGCTGGCCGTCGCCGACCGGGTCGGCGTGATGAGTCAGGGCAGGCTCGAGCAGCTGGCCGCTCCCGCCGATCTCTACGCCAACCCGGCGACGCCATTCGTCGCCGAGTTCGTCGGCCTGAACAACAAGGTGCCTGCCGAGGTGTCCGGCGGCCGCGCGCGGCTACTCGGTACGTCGGTGCCCGCGCTGGACGGCTCCATCTCCGAAGGCCGGGGGCTGGCTATGGTCCGCCCCGAGTCGGTCACCGTCTCACCCGACCCGGCCGGTACCTCGACCGTCAGCTCGGTGGCGTTCCTGGGGCCCATCTCGCGGGTGTACTGCACCAGCCAGGATGGCTCGGTGATCAGCGCGCAGATGGCGAGCTCGCAGGCCAGGGGATTTGCGCCGGGGGCAGCCGTTTCCGTTGGGGTCGAACCGACCGGCGTCCTAGTCGTGAAGGGTGACGACCCCGCCTGACCATCCGCGGTCACGCGCCAGCAGGTCCTCGGTCGTCTCGCGGCGCACGAGTTCACTGGCGCGTCCACGCTGGACCGCGATCACGGGCGCGCGGCTCACCATGTGGTAGGTCGACGCCTTGTGCTGATCGGCGCCGGTGCCCGCTACGGCCAGCAGGTCACCGGGATGTACATCGGCGGGCAGCTCAACGTCGCGGGCCAGCACGTCATTGCAGTGATGCCCGGCGATAGTGACCGACATGGTGGGGCCAAGCCGGTGTCGATTCGCCAGGGCCACGGTGTGTTTCGCGTGCGGCGAATCCTCGGACATGCCGCCGTCCACCCAGATGAGTGTGTCTTTACCGGGCCGCTCCTCGACCGCGATGACGGAAAACAGCGTGAGGCCGGATTGGGTGCTGATCGCAGCCCCCAGCTCGACCACGACGCGTGGGCGGGGGAACCGCTCCGCCGCACATGCCCAGTCCAGCGTGTCGCCGATCAGGTCGGCCAGCTCGGCCGGGTCGCACGCATCCGGGGCGCCGAGGGTGAGTTCGTGCGGGATCACGCCGTGTTGAGCGCGGATGTCCGCCATCGCGGAGACCATCCGGGGGATCGTCTCGGTGACGTCGTCCTCGATCGGGCAGTAGAACCCAACCAGAGTCAGAAGGGGTTGCTGCAGAACACGCTTCGCGATCTGGGCGCTGTGGCGGTCGATGTCGTCACCCGCGCTCACCCCGATCAGAACCGGCTGGGGACGGCGAACGGCGCAGGCCAGGTATGCCACGTCCATCACCGAGTCGACCACCACACGACCGGCGCCTGCGCCGTCGACCACATCGCCGTGCATGATGATCCGGGCCGCGTCGACTCCACCGGCCATGGCGATGGTCAGCTCACTTGCGGAGTGCACGGCAAGCGCCGCGCCCTCATCGGCTATCCACCGGGCCACCCCGGTGGTCAGCAGAGATGCCGCGTCGTAAGCGATTTCGACATCCCGCAACGCGCGGTAGCGCTGCAACCGGCGGCGGAAGTCGACCTCGTCGACAACATGGGCGGGAGTGCGGAACTGGTCGGCGATGTCGGTCAACGGCACATCGCCGACGCTGAGCCTGCCCAGCGTGTCGACGGCCGCGGTCGACGGCCAGATCGCCGGGTCGATCCGGGGCGTGGCGGCCCGCTGTAGGGACGGCAGATGGTCGAGCAAAGTCATAACGCCACCGTGCGCGCTCCCCGCACTAATGGCACGGATCTTGACGTTGTCTTGACGCCCTGGCGGGCAATATTGATGGGTAGCGACACACGGCTCACACGTCCTTGACCGGCTCGATTCCGAGATCTGAGTAGGTGACCAGCGCGACGAACGGCACCTTGCGCTGCGCGAAGCGTTTCGTGGCGACGTCGCCGCGGTCCACCATCGGGATCACGCCGGTGACCACCGCCCCCGCCGCCGTTACGCGCTCGTACGCCTTCTCGGTGGAGCCGCCTGTGCTGATCACGTCGTCGACCAGCAGCACGCGGGTCCCGGGCTCCAATCGGGCGCCTTCGATCCATTGCTCACGGCCGCGCGGCTTCTGCTCCTTGCGCACCGAGAACCAGGCCTTGCCGGTGACCATCGCGACCCCGTGCGCCAGCGGGTCCGCTCCCATGGTGAGACCGCCGACCGCGTCGAATTCGATCCCGTGCGCAGCGGCGAGATCGGCGACCGCACGGCTGACGATCGACAGTCGCTCCCCGGTGTCGACGGCGAACTTGCCGTCGATGTAGTCGTGGCTGAGCTGGCCGCTGGCCAACTTGAAGGGTTCTTCACGATGTTGGTAACCGCGGGAGCGGATCAAGTCGAAGGCCGCTTGCCAGGTGTCCGGTCGCTCGGTCGAAGGCATATCAGGATGGTATTTCAGCTCTGCCGGGCGCGACGCGTCAACTCGACGGCGGCCGAACGCAGTTCGTCGATCGAGTCGATGGGTGCGGCGTAACCGATCCGGGTGTAGGCGACGCCGCGCTGCGTGACGACCCGCAGATCGAGTCCGTACCGGTCGGCGCCGGTGCAGGTGGCCGCGGTGGTGTCCGGGTATCCGCCCAGCACCTGCGCCATCGCGACGAGGGCTTCGCCGTGGTCGGCGTTGAGATGGGCGATCGCCCCGTCGGCCCGCGGCGAGACCGGGTCGGGTTCGGCAGCGCGGTACGCCGCCCCGGTCGCCGAATCCATCCGCCCGTACCCGCCGACCCAGCGCGCCCGCTGCACCCGCAGGACCCACAGCGAGAAGTCGCTGTAGTCGATGTAGTACTTCGCAGCGGCGACGGCGGACAGGTGGGCATCGCGGGCGGCCGCGCGTTCGTCGCCGGCGGGTTCCTCGACGACACCGGCCAGTGTGATGCGGCCGCTGGCCAGCGGATCAGCATCGCGCTGCGGCGCAACGATCGCGATGCTGGCGCGCGGGTCGGCGGCGAGGTTGCGGCCGTGTTCGGCGAGATTGGACACACACAGCACCGGCGCACCTCCGAGCAGTCCGTAGGTGACGAACGACGCCCACGGATCGCCGTCGACAGTCAACGTCGCCAACGTGCCCGTGTTGGTCGACCCGGCGATCGTTCGTGCTTCCTCGGCGGCCGACGGACGAACTGCATTGGCGATAGCGGTGAGCGGGGGAGGGACCGACGGGACATCGCCCGGGTCGCCGTGATCACGGGATGCCACGTCGGCACGATACCGAACAACTGCGTGATTGCCGGGCGCACAACAATAAATGACGAATGCGTCGAATGGTGTCAAGTCGAATAGTATCAATTACTAGCAACGTCAATGTGGCGACGCGTTGACGCGAATATGCGACAATCGCACATACTTAAGTGTCTGTGCAGCAACTGTTTCCTGGGGAGAGTGGGCATCGTGGCGCAGGGGGTTGTGCGTTTTCTCGCATGCGCCGGTTTGGTTGCTGCAGGCCTGCTGATGGGCGGCGGGATCGCGTCGGCCGATTCCCTACTTGGCATTGGCCACGAGAAGAATAACGACAACAAGCCACGCAACGACGCGGGCCAGACGCCGGTCAGTCCCCCCGTAGTCCGAATCGGTGCCCGCGAAGATCGCGGAGGATTCGAGGTCGGACCGGGCGGAATTCGGATCAGCCGTCAACCGGGATTCCGCGGTGGCTTCGATATCAGTCCCGACGGTCCCCGACTCACGATCGATGAGCGTGGAATCAGCGGAGCGTTCAACCTCGGGCCAAGTGGTTCGCGTGTGATGTTCGGTCGCGCCTGGTCCGGTGGCTCGGGTGCGAGCAGGGAACAAGGGGAACAAGCCGTCGCCGAACTCAGCCCGTCCGGCACTCGGGTCGAGTCGGAGGCGGAGGTCGCCGCGTCGGGCCCGGGCATCGGCAGGGCCTCGATGGCCCAGCGGTTGACCATCTACCTTCCTGTTCCGCGACTGCTAACGGGAACCGGCGCGCGTGCCCAATCTTCGTTCACCACCGTGGTGATCTCCGTGCCGACCGGTTCGATAGTGCGGGCTTACGGGCAGCCGCAGCCGCAGCCTGAACCGACGCCGTCGCCGAGCTTCCGCACCAGCGAGGTACCGGCCGAGGTACCAAATGTGGAGGTCATCGACTCCTCAGGGGAGGGCGGATCCGATTACGCCCAGGCCGGTGACTTGCAGCCCGTCAGGGCTCCGCTGGTGATCGCGCCGCCGGTTGCGCCGCCGCGTCCCGTTGTACCACCGGGCGCCCCGCCGGTCATTCCGCCGGTCGCTGTTGCGCCGCCGGCGGCCGGGGGACGTCCGGGTAGCCAAGTACAAGTGCCCAACTCGATCGTTGCCGGCTCTCCGCCCCGGATGCGTGGGCCTGCGCCCACCCTCGCACCGCCCCCGGCGACTGCTGCCGTACCGGTCGAAGTACCGGCCACCCGGCTCGGGTATCAGCAGTATCTGCGCACAGCCAAGGTGACCGACATGGCCGTTGTCGCGTTGCCGGGGGTGGTAGGTCTGGTGCTCATGACGGTCAGCGGCACCGTCATCGGCCATCGGCAAGCACGCGCGGGTCACATGCTTCGGCACAATGGGACAGCGCGTTTCATGGCGTAACCGACGCCCTCAAGGCGATGGTGGCATCAGCCGCCGAGTGCGGCGATCAGGTCCTTGATCCGGGAGGTCTCGTCCTCGGTGGCGGGCTCCTCCGCCTCGACGGCCTCGATGAGGTCCTTACGCAGACCCACGCCGTTGGCCGCTTCCTTGGTCGACAGCTTGGCGCGCCCGCGCGCGACGTACAGCCGCTGACCCAGCGTCGCCCCCGACCCGTTTGCGGCCGTCTCCATCAGCTCGTCGTAGCGGTGCCGCACACCACTGAGCGCGACGATGACCGACGGCGTGACTCGGCTGCGCCCCGCCGCCTCAGACAGCGAGCCCTGAAGTTTGCGGAGCCCGGCGAGGATGATGCCGGCGCGATGCGGGAACTCGGGGTCATGCGCATCGGGAAGGGTGTCGATGGCGGCGGAGTACATGTGCATCGCCGCGTCGGACATACCAACGATTACTGGGGCTTCACCATCATTCGGCGTCGAATCAGCCACGACTACTCGATTCTTTGTCGTACAAACAACGCCAGTGATGGCCAGATCGCCACGCTGACGGATTTAGGACGCCGAAACCGTAACCCGACTCGATTGCGGATTCAACCGGTGGACGGCTGGAATTGATCGGTCAGCGGCGACGCGCCGTCGAGGTCGAGTCTTGCGGCGATTCAGTTTCGTCCGACATGGGTAGGTTTGAAGGCTGATGGACCACAGCATCGGGGACGCCGCCGTACACGATCCGGCCGAAGGCAGCCACGTCGAGGACGGCGTGGTCGAACATCCCACCGCCGAGGACTTCGGGCACGCCCGTGCCCTGCCAGAGGATCGCACCTGGTTCAAGCACGCGGTGTTCTATGAGGTGCTGGTGCGCGCGTTCTACGACTCCAACTCCGACGGCTCTGGCGACCTGCGTGGCCTGACGGAACAGCTCGACTACCTGAAGTGGCTTGGCGTCGACTGTCTTTGGTTGCCGCCGTTCTACGACTCGCCGCTGCGCGACGGCGGCTACGACATCCGCGATTTCTACAAGGTGCTGCCCGAGTTCGGCGACGTCGACGATTTCGTCGAACTATTGGACGCCGCGCACCGCCGAGGCATTCGCGTCATCACCGACCTCGTCATGAACCACACGTCCGAGGCGCACGCGTGGTTCCAGGAGTCACGGCACGATCCCGCCGGGCCATACGGCGACTACTACGTGTGGAGCGACACCGGCGAGAAGTACTGCGACGCGCGAGTCATCTTCGTCGACACCGAGGAGTCGAACTGGACGTTCGATCC
>JAVRPG010000586.1:0-6067 GCA_032162325.1 Mycobacterium sp.
GCGCATCACCCAGCTCGGGTCGTTGGTGTAGCGCCAGTCGATGGGCCGCAGCGCGCTGACGAAATGCGGTACCACGTCTTCGAATCCGCGCAGCAGGTCGTCGACGGACGGCACCGACTCGGGGTCGGCCAACTCGGGAGGTTCGATGCCGTGCTCGATGCCCTGGCCACCGTTCATGTACGAGATCATCGCAGTGGTCAGCAGTTCGCCGTTCTGCATGACGTCCACGCGGCGGTTGGCGAAGCGGCGCTCGTCGCGCAGCCGCACCACGCGGAATTCGAGGTCCTTCTCCGGGTCACCGCCCGCGATGAAATGCACCGACAGCGCGCTTGGCCGAAGCGTCTCCAAGACTGTGCGGCTGCCGGCCACGAAGGCCTGTGCCATCATCTGGCCGCCGAACGTCCGCACAGGATTGCGGCTCGGGTGCGAGCCGACGAACGTGTCGTCGTCGAGTCGGTTGAGGTCAAGTATCGCCAGCAGTTCCTCGAAGTCTGCCGTTGACACCGATCCTCCTAACCCGTCCTAGACGTCTTCCTCTCCGATCCGGTGCACATGGATCAGATTGGTGGAGCCTACTGTGCCGGGCGGCGCGCCAGCGACGATGACCACCAGCTCGCCGCGCTTGTAGCGGCCGAGACCGAGCAGCGACTTGTCCACCTGGCGGATCATGTGGTCGGTGCTTTCCATGTGCGGCACGATGAACGTCTCGGTGCCCCATGTCAGCGCCAACTGGCTGCGCACCTCGGGCAGCGCGGTGAACGCCAGCACCGGCAGCGGGGTGTGCAGACGGGCCAGCCGTTTGACGGTGTCACCCGACTGGGTGAACGCCACCAGCGCCTTGGCGTCCAGCCGCTCGCCGATGTCGCGGGCCGCGTACGAGATGACGCCGCGCTTGGTGCGCGGCACGTGCGCCAGCGGTGGCGCGGCGACCGAGTTCTCCTCGACCGCACAGACGATCCGGGCCATCGTCTTGACGGCCTCGAGGGGGTACTTGCCCACCGACGTCTCGCCGGAGAGCATCACCGCGTCCGCGCCGTCGAGCACCGCGTTGGCGACGTCGGACGCCTCGGCCCGGGTGGGGCGGGAGTTCTCGATCATCGACTCCAGCATCTGGGTGGCGACGATGACGGGCTTGGCGTTCTCCCTTGCCATTTGGATGGCGCGCTTCTGCACCAGCGGCACTTCTTCCAGCGGCAGCTCGACACCGAGGTCGCCACGCGCGACCATGATCGCGTCGAACGCCAGCACGATCGCCTCGAGGTTGTCGATGGCCTCTGGCTTTTCGAGCTTGGCGATGACGGGCACACGGCGGCCGACGCGGTCCATCACCTCGTGCACGAGTTCCATGTCGGCGGGTGAGCGGACGAACGACAGCGCGACCAGGTCGACTCCGAGGCGCAGAGCGAACTCGAGATCCTCGATGTCCTTCTCCGACAGCGCCGGGGCCGAGACGTTCATGCCCGGCAGCGACATACCTTTGTTGTTGCTGACCGCGCCACCCTCGGTGACCTTGCAGATGACGTCGTTGCCGTCGATGCCCGCCACAACGAGACCCACGTTGCCGTCGTCGACCAGCACCCGGTCTCCTGGCGTGGCGTCCTCGGCCAGCCGCTTGTAGGTGGTCGACACGCGGTCGTGGGTGCCTTCGCAGTCGTCGACCGTGATGCGCACGGTATCGCCGTCGGCCCAGAAGGTCGGGCTCGCGGCGAAGCGGCCGAGCCGGATCTTCGGGCCCTGCAGGTCGGCGAGGATGCCGACCGCACGCCCTGTCAGGTCTGAGGCGGCGCGGACGCGCTTGTAGTTGGCTTCGTGATCGGTGTAGTCGCCGTGGCTGAAGTTGAGCCGCGCGACGTCCATCCCGGCCTCGACCAGCGCCCTAACGGCTTCGTCGGTGGCGGTGGCCGGACCCAAAGTGCAGACGATCTTTCCGCGTCTATTCACGTCTCGTGAGCATAGTCGTGAATCGGTTCAGACGACGGCCAGCGGGAGAGCCCCCGGCTGGACCGGGGCGGGGAGCTCCGACTCGCCCATCAGGTACGCGTCGACCGCGTGGGCGGCGCTGCGGCCCTCGGCGATCGCCCACACGATCAGCGACGCGCCACGGTGTGCGTCTCCGCAGACAAACACGCCTGGCGCTTCGGTCTGCCAGTCCGACCCGCACGGCAAGGCGCCGCGGCGGTTGAGCGCCAGCCCGAGGCCGTCCATCAGCGGCATGTGCTCGACACCATCGAACCCGATCGCCAACAGGGCCAATTCACACGGAATTTCCAGCGACCCCCCGACCGGGGTGATGCGCCTGCGCCCGTCCGTATCACGTTCGACCTTCACCTCGGCGATCTCCATCGCGCGCAGGTGGCCGTTCTCGTCGCCGAGGAAGCGCTGCACCGCGACCTCGTAGCGGCGTGCGCCGCCCTCGGCATGCGCGGGCGACAACCGGGTGCGCAACACGATCGGCCACATCGGCCATGGTGAGCGCGATTCGTCGCGGTACTCCGGAGGCTCGGGGTTGTAGTCCAGCTGGGTGACCGACTTGGCGCCCTGGCGATGCGCGGTGCCAAGGCAGTCGGCGCCGGTGTCGCCGCCTCCGATGATGACGACGTGCTTGTCCTTGGCGGAGATCGGGCTTGCCCCGTCGCCCTCGCACTCCTTGTTCGCGGGCACCAGATGCTCCATCGCCAGATGCACGCCCTCGAGGTGGCGGCCCTCGAGGCCGCTGTCCCGGGCCCTTAGCGCGCCCACCGCGAGTACGACGGCGTCGTACTGCTCTCTGAGTTGCTCGACGGTCAGGTCGACGCCGACCTCACATTCGGTGACGAAACGGGTTCCCTCCGCACGCATTTGGGCCAGGCGCTGGTTCAGAGTGGCCTTCTCCAGCTTGTATTCGGGTATGCCGTAGCGCATCAACCCGCCGATTCGGTCGTCTCGTTCGTAGACGGTGACGTCGTGGCCGGCCCTCGTGAGTTGTTGTGCGGCAGCAAGTCCCGCGGGCCCGGAGCCGACGACGGCGACGCGCTTACCCGTCGAGATGGCGGCGGGCTGCGGTTCGACGATGCCGTCCATCCAGGCCTGGTCGGCGATGCCCTGCTCGATGCGCTTGATCGTGACGCTGCCGCCGGTCTGCTCCTCCGCGATGGACAGCACGCAGGCGGTCTCGCACGGCGCGGGGCACAGCCGGCCGGTGAACTCCGGGAAGTTGTTGGTGGCGTGCAGGCGGTCGCTGGCGGCATCCCAACGGCCGCGGCGAACGAGGTCGTTCCACTCGGGGATCAGGTTGCCGAGTGGGCAGCCCGCGGTTCCGGAGTGGCAGAACGGGATTCCGCAGTCCATGCAGCGGCCGGCCTGCTGCGACACCTCGCCGGCCCGTTCGTGGGGATCCTGGCGTTCGTAAACCTCGCGCCAGTCGCCGACCCGCTCGTCGACCGGTCGCTTTGCGGCCTCGACCTTGGGTATCTTCAGAAAACCGGTTGGGTCAGCCACGGCTGGCCTCCATGATCGCGGTGTCGACGTCTCTGCCCTCCCGCTTGGCCACCAACGTGGCTTCCAGGACGCGCTGGTAATCGCGGGGCATGATCTTGGTGAATTGTGCGCTACGCCTTGGCCAGTCGGACAGCACCGAGGTGGCCACGGTGCTACCGGTGTGGGCGGCGTGCTTGGCGATGACGTCGCGCAGCCAGGTCAGGTCCTCGGGCTCGAGGCGCTGCAGCTCGACCATTTCGGTGTTGACCTTGGCGGGGTCGAGGCCGAGCACGAATGCGATGCCGCCCGACATGCCCGCTGCCATGTTGCGGCCGGTCTCTCCGAGCACGACGACGCGGCCGCCGGTCATGTATTCGCAGGCGTGGTCGCCGACACCCTCGACGACGGTCAGCGCGCCGGAGTTGCGCGCGGCGAACCGCTCCCCCACCCGGCCGCGCAGGTACACCTCGCCAGACGTTGCGCCGAACAGCAACGTGTTGCCGGCGATCACGTTGTCCTCCGGCACGAACAGCACGTCGTCGGGCGGCCTCACGATGATGCGCCCCCCTGAAAGGCCCTTGCCGACATAGTCGTTGGCGTCGCCGATCAGATCGAGGGTGACACCGGGCGGCAGGAACGCGCCTATCGACTGACCCGCCGAACCCGTGAGGGTGATGTGGATGGTGTCGTCGGGCAGACCCTGCGCGCCGTAGCGGCGGGTGACCTCGGAGCCGAGCAGGGTGCCGACGGTGCGGTTGACGTTGCGCACGGGGAGTTCGAGTCTGACCGGGTGGGCGTCCTCGAGGGAACCCTCGGCGAGCTGGATCAGCGTGCGGTCCAGGGCCTGATCCAGGCCGTGGTCCTGGTCTCTGACGCGGCGCCGCTGCGTGCCCTCGGGCACGGCGAACACCGGGCTCAGGTCGAGGCCCTGGCTCTTCCAGTGGGCGACGCCCTGGTCGGTGTCGAGCACATCGGCGTGGCCGACGGCCTCATCGATGCTGCGGAACCCGAGCTCGGCCAGATAGTGCCGGATGTCTTCGGCGATGAACCGGAAGAAGTTCTCGACGAACTCCGGCTTGCCGTTGAATCTGGCACGGAGTTCCGGGTTTTGGGTGGCGACGCCGACGGGGCAGGTGTCGAGGTGACAGACCCGCATCATGATGCAGCCCGACACCACCAGCGGGGCGGTTGCGAAGCCGTACTCCTCGGCACCCAGTAAGGCAGCGACGATCACGTCGCGCGCGGTGCGCATGCCGCCATCGCATTGCACGGTGATGCGGTCCCGCAGGCCGTTGAGCACCAGCGTCTGCTGGGTGTCGGCAAGGCCGATCTCCCAAGGCACACCAGCATGTTTGAGGCTCGTCAGTGGCGCGGCGCCGGTGCCGCCGTCGTGGCCCGAGATGAGCACGACATCGGCATGCGCCTTGGACACGCCTGCCGCGACAGTGCCGACACCGACGGAGCTGACCAGCTTGACGTGGATGCGGGCGTCCGAGTTGGCGTTCTTCAGGTCGTGGATGAGCTGCGCGAGATCCTCGATCGAATAGATGTCGTGATGCGGCGGCGGGCTTATGAGCCCCACGCCGGGTGTGGAGTGCCGGGTCTTGGCGATGTTCGGATACACCTTGAAGCCCGGAAGCTGGCCGCCCTCGCCGGGTTTGGCGCCCTGGGCCATCTTGATCTGGATGTCGGTGGCGTTGACCAGGTAGTCGCTGGTGACGCCGAAGCGGCCGGAGGCGACCTGCTTGACAGCGCTGCGGCGGTTCGGGTCGTAGAGGCGGTCGACATCTTCGCCGCCCTCGCCGGAGTTGGACCGTCCGCCGAGGTTGTTCATGGCGATGGCCATGGTTTCGTGGGCTTCGGCGGAGATGGAGCCGTAGCTCATCGCCCCGGTGTTGAATCGGGTGACGATCGAGTCGACGGGTTCGACTTCTTCCAGCGGCACGGGTGGCCGCAGGCCCTTCTTGAACTCGAACAGTCCCCTCAGGGTGCCGCCCTCCTTCGACAGGCGGTTGACCTCGTCGGAGTACTGCTGAAAGACCTCGTGTCGCCCGGTGCGGGTCGAATGTTGCAGCAGGAACACCACTTCCGGGGTGAACAGGTGCAGCTCACCCTCGCGGCGGAAGGCGTATTCGCCGCCGACCTCGAGGCGGCGGTGCACGCGCTCGGTCGGGTTCTCCGGGTACGCACGTCGGTGGCGCAGTTTGACTTCCTCGGCGATCACGTCCAGCCCGGCGCCGCCGAGTTGGGTTGGCGTGCCGGTGAAGTACTCGTCGATGACGTCCTTGTTGATGCCGACCCCCTCGAAAGCCTGCGCGGCGGTGTAGGAGGCGACGGTGGAGATGCCCATCTTGCTCATCACCTTCATCACGCCCTTGCCCAGCGCCTTGAGGTAGTTGCGCACGGCCGCGGCAGGTTCGATGCCGGTGAGTTCGCCTTCGCGGATCAGGTCCTCGATGGACTCGAAGGCCAGATACGGGTTGACCGCCGCCGCGCCGAAGCCGATGAGCATCCCGATGTGGTGCACCTCGCGGGCGTCACCCGATTCGACGACCAGCGCCACCGTGGTGCGCTCCTTGGTGCGGACCAGGTGGTGATGCACCGCGGAAAT
>JAVRPG010000587.1:0-2694 GCA_032162325.1 Mycobacterium sp.
ACTCGGATTGCCCGCGTCTGAGCGACAACAGCGTTTACCCAGGTCACGGCCATAACCAGCGCCGATCGATCAGCGACAATCGGGGCTATAACCGCAGGTCCACGAGTTGTCGCTCAAAGGCGGGCACTTGGGCAGTACCAACAGAGCCGTCCCATAAGTCAGGTCAGGTGGCGGTTCCGCCAGCGTGCGAATCGGTTGGTCGGCAACCGGATTGCGGCCATCACCGCGCTCATCGGCGACGCCACCGACTTCGCGCGCGGCGACGCCAGCGACTTCGCGCGCTCCGCGGGCTCGGCGCCCGCGCCCTCAGCCCTCGACCTGCGACCGGATCCAGTCGAGGTTGGCCTGCATGTTCTGCTGCCACTCGGACAGCCGTCGCGTGATGATCCTGGCCTCTTTGTCCGGTTGCGCCGCGATCCCGACCGTCAGCCCCGACGGTCCCGGTCCCATCCGACCCCACTGCCGAACCAGCGCGCCGTCGCTGGCCGGTTCCACCTCGAACCCCCAGGTAGCGCCGACACCGTCCGGACCGATGACGTTCCACACCCAGCGGCGCTGATCTTCGACCTCGACGACCTCACACACCGTCTGCCAGTCACCGAACTCGTCATGCTTGCTGCGGCCGCGGAAGCGGGCACCGACGCGGACGCTGTCGGCGCCGTCGAGCCATTCGACGGACTGCAGCTCCGCCGAGCACCGCGCGGGCAGCGTGATGTCGGTGACGTATTTCCACAGTGTGGCGACATCGCAGCGGACTCGCTGGGTCACTTCTATCGTGGGCTGATCGCGGTAGCGCACCGTTGCAGCATGCCAAGGATCCTCGACGGAGCAGCCGGAACGACAGGAAAGCGGGGCAAGCCGTGAAGGTCGGCACCATGATCGAGCCCCGGTTGCCGGGCGCAGTGGAGTTCGCCGCGGCGGCCGAACGCATCGGTGTCGATTCGTTGTGGGTGCCCGAGGTGTGGGGCTACGACGCACTGACCGGGCTGGCGTATGTGGCGGCCAAGACGTCGACGATCAAGCTTGGAACGTTTGTGGTGCAGCTGGGTTCGCGAAGTCCTGCGCTGCTTGCGACGTCAGCGCTCAGCCTGCAGGAACTGTCGGATGGCAGGTTCCTGCTGGGTGTCGGCACGTCGGGGCCCCGGGTGATGGAGGGCTGGCACGGTGTGCGGTTCCGCAAGCCGGTGGAGACGACCAGGGAAACCATCGAGATCGTCCGGATCGTCAGCCGCGGAGACCGGCTCGAGCATCCCGGCGAGATCTATCCGCTTCCGCTGGCGGACAGCAGTGGCGCTGCCCTGCTACCGCAGGTGAACCCACGGCACGTGCCGGTCTATGTGGCGGCGATGGGGCCGCGAAACCTGCGACTCACCGGTGAGATGGCCGACGGCTGGCTCGGCAACGCGTTCATTCCCGAAGCCGCCGAAGTGGTTTTCGGTCCGTTGCGCGAAGGCGCCGAGCGAGCCGGACGCACCTTGGCGGATCTCGATCTCGTTGCGCCGGTCGCGGTCGAGATCCACGACGACGAGGCGTCCGCCCACGCAGCGGCACGCCGGCACGCCGACGGGTATGCGTTCACGATCGGCGCCATGGGGGCCAACGGCCGCAACTTCTACAACGACGCGTTCACCAGGCTGGGCTATGGCGAACAAGTCGGTATCGTCGCCGAGCTATGGCAGAGCGGAAAGCGAGACGAAGCCCGCCAAGCAGTGCCGATCGACCTCGGCCGACTCACGAATCTTGTTGGTACACAGGAAGGCATCGCCGAGCGGGTAGGCAAGTACCGCGCCGCGGGGATAACGACGCTGCTTGCCAAATTGGAGGGCGGCTACGCGGATCAGTTGGCGACGCTCGAGCGGCTGCTCAACATCGTCGCCGACGGATAGCGGTGTACGTCAGCTTGAACTCTCCACAGGTGTCCCGCTCGGTGCGTCTTGACCACGCGCGGCAGCCACGATCGCAACGGCCGTCTCAAATGCCTGGGTCGTCTGGTGTGCGTACAGGATGGGAAGATCGGCGGCTTGACGCAGCAGCATGACGGCCAGGGCGGTACTCGTGCGGCAGGGCACGACGAGTAGATTCGCCCGGGCGTCGCTGCCGGTGACGGTCATGACGCGGAAACGACGGGTTTCCCGACCGGGCGTGGCAGCGACACCGCGACGGTTGAGCAGGTCGAGATCTGGTACACCCTCCAGCGGTGACCAGTTGATGCCGATATCGATGACTTGACCCAAGGGTTCGCGAAGGGCGTCGATCAGGTCGGGAAGCTCCCGTGCCATCGAGACGGTGTGCGGCCACCACGCCCCATCGAGGCCGTCGCCCAGTTCGGACGCCAAGCTGAACCGGACCGGAGTGCTCAAGCGCCGCCCGGTTGACTCGCTTGTCATGATGCCGCTGTCCCGACCCGAACGGTCGGCGAAACCGCCTGGATTGCAAGGAGATCGATGTATGAGCCCGTGTGATCCATGGCCGGTTCCTTCACTTCGAGGCCCACCGCACGAGTGTGTAGGTCGGCTGACAAATCGGATCGCACGTTGATCGTGTTCGGCCGTGTCGGGCGAGGATCACCGTAGACTACGAACCGGTTCTCCTTCAAGACTACACCTGGGAGTTGCGGACTCGCGCCCGCTATCCACCGGGTCATCCAGCACATGAGTTTGCGCGCGAAAAGTGTTCTGTGGCAGTCAAAAACGA
>JAVRPG010000588.1:0-8428 GCA_032162325.1 Mycobacterium sp.
CGGATTCCGCGCTGGCGGCCGCGCTGTCGGACCGTGAACGCGAAGTGTTCGAAAGGCTGGTCCTGGGAGCCTCCAACGCCGAAATCGCGGACCAACTTGTCATCACGGTGGAAACCGTCAAGACGCATGTGAAGAGAATCCTTCGCAAGATCGGGGCCATCAACCGGTCGGAGGCGATCGCCCTCTATATGGAGGCCAGAACCGGGTCTTGGCGACACAGCGGGTGACGACGCGATTATGCCGCGGAGATGCCACCGTTGACGCTGATTGCCTGCCCGGTCAACCGCGCGGCTGCCGGGCTGCATAGAAAGACCGTCAGCGCGGCGATGTCGTCGGCTGTCGGCACACCGAGGTGAGCCTGCTTGGCTGCCCGCGCGAAGAGTTTCCCGCTGAACCCGTCGGCCGTGATGCGTTCGGTCGAGGCGGTGCCATAGACCAGCGATGGCGTCAGCGCGTTGGCGCGGATACCGTAGCGCTTCTCCTCGATGGCGATCGTTCGGGTGAACATCACGATGGCGGCCTTCGCGGCGCCGATGACCGATTCGCCTGGCGTGGCGGTCTTAGCTGCATCGGATGCCACGTTCACGATGACTCCGCCTCGGCGGGTACGCATACCCGGCAGCACCGCGCTGGCCATATGCATCGACGGCAGCGCCAGTTGGGTGATGATGCGACCGATCTCGGCCGTCGGGATATCGATGAACAATTCGGGCCGGACGTCGGCGGCGGTGGTGCACATCAGGATGTCGATGCCCGACAGGATCCGACCCGCCTCCGCCGTGACGGTGGCTGCGGTGTTGGGATCGGTGGCGTCACCGGCGACGAAGTGCGCCTCCGCACCGAGTTCGGCGATCGACTTCGCGGCGAGTTGGCCCCGCTCGGCGTTGCGGCCGACCACCACGATCCGCGGTACGCCGGCTGAGGCGAGTGCCCGGGCCGAGGCAAGCCCGATGCCAGCGGTGCCACCCACGATCAGCGCAGAGGACTCGTTGAGGCCCTTGGGTGTGGGCCCGTCGGGGCCGGTGTCGTCAGTCATTGTTTCATCCTCACTACGCGTCGTGCACTGCGGGAAGCGCCGATACCCTCTGTAACCACTGCAATAGGTCGTCGATCACCTGTGCCCGGTTGATCTCATTCAGGATCTCGTGTCGGGCGTCGTCGTAGACGCGGACGGTGACATCGGAGAGGCCGGCGGCCCGGAAACGGTCGACGAGTGGCCACAGCAGAGCGAGGTCGGCGTTGACAGGGTCTTTGGCTCCGACGGCGACGTACAGCGGGAGGTAGTGGGGCATGCGCGCCACCTGCGCGGCGTCGGCGAGTCGACGGGCGCCGACGAACATGTCTCTCGCCGAACCGGCATCGATGCCGAAGCCGCACAACGGATCAGCGAGATAGGCGTCAACCATCGACTCGTCGCGGGAGAGCCAGTCGAAATCTGTGCGTGCCGGCTGGAACGGGGCGTTGAAGGCGGACAGGTCGAGATCGCTGGACAGGTCCAAGGCGGGTTCGAGAAGGTCGAGGGCCGCGGTTCCGGTGAGGGCGACCGCGTCGACGTCGGTGCCGTGATCCAGCAGGAACTGTTGAGTCGCAAACGAACCCATGCTGTGGGCGACGATGACAACCGGCAGCCCGGGATGGTCCGACTTCGCTTGGGCGATCACCAAATTCAGGTCGTCGACCAGTGCCGACCACCCGTTGCGTCCGAGCTGGCCGGGTTCGTCGGTGGCCGCCAGGGAGGCGCCGTGTCCGCGGTGGTCATGTCCGTACACCACGAAACCCGCTGAGGTCATCGCGTCGGCGACATGGTCGTATCGGCGGAGGTGCTCGCCCATGCCATGGACAAGCACCACAGCGCCAGCGACCATCTGGCCGTCGTCAGGGGCCCAGCGATAGGCGGCGAGCTGCCTGCCGTCGGCGGAACAGTAGGTGAACATGTCGGGAGCCATGGTCTTAAAGGGGAGTGGCCGTCGCGCCATTGCGGCCGCGATCGGCTTTGTCGAAGAATTGTTGTGATCGCTCCATCACGGTGGTGTTGCCGCCGCACAGCGCGTAGCCCCACATCGCTTCGACCCGCAGTTGGTCGTACAGCGGGCGGCCGATGATCTCCAACACCGTCTCCTTGGCGGACTCGATGGCGGCCTGATCGCAGCGCAGGATCCGCTGGATCACGGCGTCGGTCTCCTCCATCAGTTTCTCGTGAGGCACCACTCGCGCAACCATGTTCGCGGTCAGCGCCCGCTCGGCAGAGATCGGCTCACCCGTCAACAGCATCTCCAACGCCACCCCGACGCCGCAGGTGTTGACCAGACGCGGGATACCGCCGTCGGCCGGATGCATTCCACGTCGCACTTCGAAAGTGCCGAATTGCGCACGATCAGAGGCGATGCGGATGTCGCATGCCATCGCCAGCTCAACACCGTGCCCGACGCACCAGCCGTTGATCGCGGCGACGATGGGCTTCTTGATGCGCGACAGCGGTCCTCGGGTGATCCCGCACAGACCGTCCTCGAGACGTTCGCGTCCGACCATCGGCCCGACGGTCTGCCATTCGGGCGCATGTGTTTTCAGGTCTGCACCGGCGGTGAACGCGTCGCCCGTTCCGGTGATGACGGCGACGCGAAGCTTCGGATCGTCACGGAAGTCACGCCACATGTCACACATCAGCTCGTGGGCTTCGATGTCGATGGCGTTCTTGACTTCCGGGCGGTTGAGGGTGATGTACGCAATCTCACCGCGCTTGTCGTAGAGCACCTTCGCTGTCATGACAGGACCTTTCGATTCACGGTGTGGTGACTAGTTCGGTCAGTTGGCATCGAGGATGGCGGGCAGAGTGGACCGGTGGAACCCGTCGAATGGGCTGTTGTGCTCCACGGCTTGCAGGTCCCACCATCCCGGCTTGGCGTTGGGTGCTCCACCGTCGACCCGGATGCAGGTCCCGGTGATGAAGCTGGCGGCGGGGGACAGCAGGAACACCACTGCTGCGGAGACCTCCGCCTCGGTTCCAAAGCGCTGCAGCGGGATTTCGCGGGCGACCTGGTTGCGGATGAAGTCGGTATCCTTGCTGTCGTAGGTGTCCAGGCCGCTCGATGCAATGGAGCCGGGCGCGATGGTGTTCACCCGAACTCCCGCGGCGGCCCATTCAGTTGCGGCTGATTCACTCAGCGTCAACATGCCGCCGCGAGCGGCCGCCGAGTGGGCGAAGTGCGGCCAGCCGTGCCAGATGTCGGCGATCATGTTCACAATGGCGCCGCCGTGCGCCTTCATCCACTTGCGGTAGACCTCACGCATGACGATGAAGCCCCCGGTCAGGTTGTTGCGCACCACCGCCTCAAAACCTTTGGTACTGATCGTTTCCAGAGGTGCCCGGTATTGACCACCGGCGTTGTTGAACAATCCGTCGATGCGTCCGTGCTCGCTCAGGATCGCGTCGACGACGTCGCTCACGGTGGCTTCATCACGGATGTCTGCGGTATGGATGGAAACCCGTCCGCCGTCGGAGAGGATCTCGGCTTGCACGGCCTGGAGTTTGCCGACGTTGCGGCCGACGATCGCTACGTCGGCGCCCAGCGCGGCGAGTTCGTGGGCAGTGCATCGCCCGATCCCACTGGCCCCGCCGGTGATCACGACCGTCCGACCGGCGAACAGGTCTTCGGTAAAGACTGATTGGTAGCCCACGAATACTCCTTTAGGACGATTCACGTTCGCTGCTGCGGTCTTCCCGAAGCTGTTGGCGCAGAACTGCTTTCTGCACCTTTCCGGTCGCCGTGCGCGGCAGCGCGTCGATGAGGTGGATCTCCTTGGGCACCTTGTATCCGGCGATCATTCCGCGGCAGTGCAAAACAAGGTCGGAGACATCAACCGGCCGACCGGGGTGAGGGACAACGAAGGCCGCGACGCGTTCTCCCCACTTTTCATCGGGGGCGCCCACCACGGCGACCGATACCACCGACGGATGCCCAGTCAAGGCGCGTTCGACCTCGGCTGAGTAGATGTTCTCGCCGCCGCTCACAATCATGTCCTTCAGTCGGTCAACGAGGAAGAGGTTGCCGTCCTCGTCGCGGGTGCCCGCGTCGCCGGTGTAGTACCAGCCGTCGATGATCGCGGTGGCGGTCGCGTCGGGCCTGTCCCGGTAGCCGGCGAACATCCACGGTGAGCGGACCACGACTTCACCGGTCACGCCGGAGGACACGTCACGTCCGTTGGGGTCGACGATCCGTAGCTCTACCCCGGGCATAGGTTGCCCGCAGGATTTCAGGAGGTCCGGATCGTCCACACGGTGCTGTTCGGGCCGAAGAAGGGTGATGATGAAGGTCTCGGTGGTTCCGTAAAACTGCACGAAATCGCAGCCGAACACGTCGAGCGCCTGCTTCAGGGTGTGCTGCCCGATCGGCGAACCGGCGTAGAGCAGTCGGCGCAACGATGAGAAGTCACCCGGCTGTGCTGATGCATGATCCAGCGCCAGTTGTATCGCTGTGGGAACCAGGCAGGTCACGGTGGGACGGTGTGCCGCAACAGCGGCGACGAACGCCGTGGGTTCGAACGCCGGCAGAATCGCCAGGGACGCACCGTTATACAAGGCCGATAGCGACACCCGGGTGCCGGCCAGATGGAAGTTCGGCATGACCATCAGGCCGACGTCATCAGAGTTCCAATCCACCGACGGCTCCGTCGCGGCGGCACGGAACCACATCGCCAACGCGCCATGCGAAATCGGCACGCCCTTGGGGGCGGCGGTGGTGCCCGAGGTATAGGCCAGCAGGGCAGTGGTGCTGTCGGTCAGCACAATGCCGGGGTCGGCGGAGTCGGCGCTCGAACACCAAGTGTTTAAGTCCGTTTCGGGGACGACCTCCACGGTGATCTCCGCGGTCCGGCGCACCCGCTCGGCAAGTTCGGTGAAGTCACGTCCGGCGAAGACCAGCGGCATCTTCGCGTCGTTCACGACTTCGGTGAGTTCTGCTGGCGCGCAGCGCCAATTCAACGGCGTGAACGCACATCCCGCCTTGTTGACGCCGATCCAGATCTCGAAGAACTCTGCGGAGTTCTTGCCCAGATAGCCGATGTGGGAGCCGGGCCGTATACCCGCTGCGACCAGCGTATTGGCGATGCGGTTGGACCGATCGTTGAGCTGGGCGTAGGTGACAACGCGATCGGCGTCGATCAAAGCGGCCTTGTGAGGAGTCTTGCTCGACCAGACCCGGACCAAGTCGGGGATGCCGCTGATGCCAGATGTGACCGTCATCGTTCTCCGTACCCCAAACATACTAATGGTCAGACCATACCGGCGACTGAGTGTTGGGGTCAAGGTGGATGTTCGCCGCGCCGTGCTGTCCTGCGCGGATATCCCCCTTTCGGGAGGTTCAAGACCCCACCTACGGGTGCTTACCGGCATGACCTGCGGTGATTACATGGTTGTGTTAATCGCTGATAGGAGCTCCCGTGACCTCACCACCGTTCGACGACACGGACGTTGCTCCGACTAACGACCTGGCTGCGACCAGGGCCTACGACGAACTCAACGTTTCCTCTGACGCGTTTTGGGAGCAGGACACCGACGATCGAGACGTCATCTTCCGCCAGCTACGTCAAGAGCGCCCGATCAGCTGGCAACGGCCGATCGAAACGGCGTTGGCGCCCGACCCCAACGATCCGGGGTTTTGGGCCGTCGTGCGCCACGCTGACATCGTCGAGGTCAGTAAGCAAAACGATGTGTTCGTGTCTCGCTACGGCGTCATGTTCGACATGCTTCCGCCGGTGTTTCTGCAGATGGCGATGTCCTTTTTGGCCATGGACAACCCGCAGCACGATAAGGTGCGCCGGTTGGTCGGCTCGGCGTTTACTCGCCCCCAGATCCGGCGCATCGACGACGACATCGCCTCGCGGGCGCGCAGGATCGTGGCCACGGCGCGCGAAAAGGCCGCCACAGGCGAGCCGATCGACTTCGTCAGCGACATCTCGCGGCATCTGCCTATCGAAATGTTCGGCGACATGTTCGGTGTCCCTGGGGAGCTGCGGCCGGCCGTCGCGCACGCCGCCGACGAGATCGTGGCGTGGGCCGATCCGGTGTTGTTGGCCGGACGTGACGGCGCCCAGGTGCAAGTGGAGGCCACGACGCAGATCCACCAGATCGCTCAGCAGCTCATCGCGCAACGGCGCGAGGCCCCGGCCGACGACTTGTTGACCAATCTCGTGCAGGCCGAGGTCGATGGCGAGAAGCTGACTGATCTGGAAATCAGCGCCACCATGGTGCTTTTCGCTGTCGCGGCCACCGACACGACCCGCCACACGGCCAGCTTCGCGGTCAAGGCGCTCACCGATTTCCCCGATCAGCGCCAATGGTTGTGGGACGACTTCGAGGACCGCATCAACTCGGCGATCGAAGAGTTCCTGCGCTGGGGATCGGTGGTGCTGAACTTCCGGCGCACCGCGGTCTCCGAATACGAGCTCAACGGGCAGAAAATCCTGCCGGGCGACAAGGTCGTCATGATGTATCCCTCTGGCAACCGCGACGCCGAGGTGTTCGACCACCCGGACACATTCGATCTGGCGCGCCAGCCCAACCCCCACGTCGCATTCGGCGGCGGAGGTATCCACTTCTGCCTGGGCAACCAGCTCGCCAAATCGATGCTGCGCTCACTATTCCGTGAACTGCACCAACAGATGCCCGACTTCGCCGCCGGTGAGCCGACACTGATGAAAACCAACTTCATGCGCAGCGTCGTCAGCCTGCCATTCGAGCCCAACCTGGTTTCCCGGCGATGACCACCGCACCCAACCCAATGACATCCTCCCTCGACGCCCTTTCCCGCACGTCCGATCAGCTCTGTGACGATCTGCTCCTACCGGACGAGACCGTCAAGATCCGTGCCGAGGCCCGGGACTTCGCGGCGACCGTGCTGGCACCGCGCGCAGCGGAGCTGAATTCTGCCGAGGAGTCCAAGGCCGCATTCCCACGGGACATCCTCGACGCGATGGCCGCCGCTGGGTTGTACACCATCCCGTTTGCGTCCGACGTCGGCGGCCGCGGGCTGCAGTACCCGATGCTCGCAGCCGCGACGGTGCTCGAAGAGCTGGCGTACTACACCCCGGGGGTGGCGTCGGCACTGTACGACGGCCAGGCCCTGCTCGTTGGGCACACGCTCGACGCGGCTCCCGACCACATCCGTGGCGAGTATCTGTCCCGGCTTGTGCGCGGTGAGATCGTCGGCTCCTTCGCTACCAGCGAGCCCGATGCCAGCACCGACCTGTCGGCGGACGCTATGCGGACCACGGCGACACGGGTCGCCGGCGGATACCGTCTCAACGGGCGTAAACGGTGGATCACCAACTCGTGTGCGGCCGACATCATGACCACGCTGTGCGTAGTCGACGGCCAACACGCGATGCTGCTGGTCGACATGCACAGCGACGCAGTGGTTGTCGGCGAACCCGACCGGAAGATGGGCAACCGGCTGCAACTGACCTCCGACGTCGAGTTCATCGACGTGTTCGTCCCGGACGACCACGTCATCGCCGAACCGGGCCGAGGCCTGGCCGCCGCGCTGAAAAGCCTCTCGTACGGCCGAATGGGCGTCGGCGCAATGGGTGTCGGAATGGGGCAGTGCGCGTTCGACCACGCCGCCGCGCACCTGCGTACGCGCAGTGCTTTCGGCTCCAAGCTTGGCGCTTTTCAGCACTGGCAGTTCCGGATGGCCGAGCACGCCATCGCTCTGGAGGCGGCACGTTCGCTGTACCAGAAGGCGGCGCGCAAGTCCGACACCCGGGGGTCGGCTGAACCGGAGGCCGCGATGGCGAAGGTCACCGGCAGCCGCGTCGCCGTCGACGTGACCCGCGACGCTATCCAGGTGCACGGTGGGTACGGCTTCGTTCGCCAGCTGACCGCTGACGGTAAGACCAACCACCTGGAATCAATCTGGCGTGACAGCAAGGTCGGCGAGATCTACGAGGGCGCCAACGAGGTTCAACTGTGGAGCATTGCGCGCGTCGCACTTGGACGCGACATCACGGGCTGAGAGGGCGTCAGCCCATGCTGCTGCCGCCGTTGACGTAAATCGTTTGCCCGGTGATAAATCGGCTGTCCTCGCCGGCGAGGAAGGTGACGGCCGCCGCGACCTCCGCCGGGTCGGCGGGACGTCCGATCGGCACGATGACCGTTGCCTCCTCGACGACCCGCGCCAGACGTGGCGGCGCCTGACGCGATTCGAACAACGTCGCCAGTTCCGGTGTGCGCACGTAGCACGGGGCCACGGTGTTGGCCGTGATGCCGACGGCGGCGAACTCGCGTGCCAGTCCAGTGACCATCGCATGCACACCACCCTTTGCGGCGTTGTACATCGCGTGATCCATCAGCCCCGTGCGCACAGAGTCGGCGCCGATGTTGATGATGCGGCCGTGGCCTCGAGACACCATGTGCGGCAGCGTCGCTCGCACG
>JAVRPG010000589.1:0-2652 GCA_032162325.1 Mycobacterium sp.
AACAGCTCGCCGTTCGGCTTCAGCCGGCTCAGTTTCTCGGCCACCCAGGCGCCCGCGTTCTTCACCGGGTCGGGCTTCGTGCCGACCGCGGCAAGGAAGCGTTCAAGGGTGGCGCGGTCGTTCTCCACTTCCTCGACCATCACGGTGAGTTCCGTCCGGGCGACCGGATCGGACTGCTGTTGAGCGGCCCGGCGGAACAGTTCGGTGCCGGCGGTCGATCCGGCGTAGTGGTCCTGCAGGTACGTCCCAAGTCGTCCTTCGTCGATCATCGGCTTCTCCAGGGTGGCAGGGTCGGATCCATCCCGGTACCCGGCAAGGCCGTCCTCAGTCAGCCGGCATCCGCGGATGCTCGATCGCTGACACAAGGTGTCAGCTTTGCCCGGTTGAATGATCCTCTGATTCGAGCTGGGAGGCCGGTGGTGAAGTGCTGTGCGGTGCTGGATCTACGGCAGTACACGCTGTACCCCGGTCAGCGAGACACACTGATCGGGATCTTCGACAAGGCGTTCGTGGAGGGTCAGGAGACGCACGGGATGCACATCTCCGGCCAGTTCCGCGACCTCGACGATCCGGACCGGTTCGTGTGGCTACGCGGGTTCACCGACCTCCCGGCCAGGGCCGCAGCACTGCAGAGCTTCTACTCCGGCCCGGTCTGGCAGGCCCACAGGAGCGAGGCCAACGCCACCATGAAGGACTCGGACAACGCGCTGCTGCTGAAGCCGATCGAGCTCGGCGAGCCCTATCCGGCTCTCGACGCGCCCAGGCCGCCGACCGGTGCGACGGAAGTCCCGGCGCCGGTCGTGGCGGGCGCGGTTTACCACCGCGGTACTCCCGATGACGGCTTCGACGAGTTCTTCCAGGATCAGATCGTGCCGGTGCTGACCGACACCGGCGCCGTCCTGGCGGCGACCTTCGAGACGCTGGTCGCGGAGAACAACTTCCCGGCGTTGCCACTTCGGGACGAGACCGTGCTCGCCTGGTTCGCGACCTTCCCCAGCGACTCCGCGTACGACGAACATCGGCGCCGGCTGGAGGCGTCGCGAGTCTGGCAGCGCAAGGTGCTGCCGGAGATCGTCTGCCGGTCTGTCACACCGCCGCAGCAGCTGCGTCTCCGGCCGACCGCTCGTTCCCAGTTCCGCTGACCGTTCCCTGTCGGAGTTCAGCCGCGGCAGGGGCCGGTGGACTGCCGCATGATGAGCTCGATCGGCTCCCGGACCACCTCGCCGATCAGCTCGGACGGTTGAGTGGTGAGGATGAGTTCGGCGGCCCGCGCGCCCAGCCGGCGCAATGGCATCCGGACGGTGGTCAGCGCCGGCACCAGGTGATCTGCCAGCGGTAGGTCGTGCACGGCCAGCACCGACACCTCGTCCGGTACGGCGAGCCCGGCGGTCCGAAGCGCAGTCAGTACACCGATGGCCGAGGCGATGTTCGCGACGAAGATCGCCGTCGGCCTGGCACCGCCGGCGAGCAAGGCCCAGGTCGCCTCGGCGCCGCCGTCAGGCGTGTAGTCGGAGACCACGTCCAGCGCCGGATCGGGTGCGAAGCCGTGCTTAAGCAGGGCCCGGCGGTAGCCGTCCAGCCGACGCCGAGCGGTGTCAGCACCGGCCGGACCGCCGACATGCGCGATGCGTTCGTGGCCGAGTTCGAGCAGGTGCTCGACCGCCACCAGTGCGGCCCGGGCGTCATCGAGGATGACGTACCGGGCGTTGGTCTTCCCTCGCCGGTTCACCAGCAGCCAGGGCACGCCCAGCGACGAGAGTGTGTCCTGCTCAGCCGCGGTGATCGGTCCGCCGGCGAGCAGCAGGCCGTCCACCCGTCCTTCGCCAAGGACCTCGAGGTAGTCCTTCGTCTCACGCCCGCCCACGGTCGACGTACCGACCATCAGGACGCAGTCGCGAGCCAGCGCTTCGGTCTCGGCGCCGGTGATGATCTCGGCGTAGACCGGGTTGGTGAAGTCCGGGATGAACAGACCGAGCGTCCCGGTGCGGGCGGTCCGCAGGCTGCGGGCGGCCATGTTGCGACGGTAGCCGAGCTGGCGGATCGCGGCGTGCACCCGCTCCCGGGTCTCCGGGCGGATGCTGAGCACCTTGTCGTCGTTCACCACCCGGGAGACGACCGCCTTGTCCACGCCGGCCAGGGCGGCCACGTCGTTCATCGTGACGCGGCCCCCTCGCCCGGTCGGGGCCGGTGGTGCGCCGCTCACACATCCTCCGGTACTCGAACGTCGCCATCGTCGATCGAACCGTACAACGCATGCACGAGCGCGAGCGTCCGCAGATTGTCCCGCGCATTCGTCGGAGCCGTCGGCCCACTCGCGATCCAGGCGAGCAGCCCGGCCATCGGTCCGCCGAAGGCCCACGGAATCCAGCGCTGCGTGACGGGATAGGCCAGCCAGCCGTCGGTCGGCAGCACCCGGCTGAACACCTCGAGCGTGTCGGGCCGCCCCGCCGGGTAGTCGTAAAGCAGTCCGAGCGTGCCGCGGATCGCCCCCGCGGTGCCGTCGATCCTGAACTCGGCGCGCTGGTCGCCGCCCTGGTTCTCGTGGTTGACATGCAGCACCGCCCGGGTGTCGCCGTCGAACACCAGCGTGCTGATCGTCCGGGTCTCACCCGCGGCCAGTTGGCCGGACCGCCGCGAGCCGGTCGAGAACAC
>JAVRPG010000590.1:0-6866 GCA_032162325.1 Mycobacterium sp.
TTTACGATCTGGTTCTGCTTGACGTTCAGCCACGTCATCACCGACTGCTGCAGATAGCGGATCTTGTCGTGTTCG
The DNA here is from genome assembly GCA_032162325.1 of Mycobacterium sp. Lineage (GTDB taxonomy): Bacteria > Actinomycetota > Actinomycetes > Mycobacteriales > Mycobacteriaceae > Mycobacterium. The sequence goes on from JAVRPG010000590.1 coordinate 76, forward strand.
AACCCGGCGTGCTGCTTGACGCCGTCGATGTCGGCGATCAGGATCCCGATCAAGTCGTCGAGATCGCTGGTATGCCCGGGAGTGTCAGCCATCAGATGCCGCGCGGCCCGCGCCAGCAGAAGCTGCGTTTCCTGTGTTCTGGATACGATCTGCTCGGCTTCGTTCATGCGTGACATCACATCGCGCATCTCGGTGACACCAATCTCGCGGCCGTGCTCGTCGTATCCATTTGTCGCCATTTCGATTTCGTCGTTCATCGCTTCCAATGCATCGCTGGCTATGTCGATGACCCGTTCGGAGGCCTCATTGAGCGCCCACAACAGCGCGTACATGATGCCGTGCGGACTTTCGACCAACTCGGGGTGACGGCGCATCTTGGCGATCGCCTTGTCGAAGGGTGCAAATCGTTCGCCCGGTTGCAGTGTGACGAGATAGTCGCGGCCGAGCGCGAACATGATCGCTGCGCGTTCGATCGTGCCGGCGCGGCTGAAGTTGACTACGACCGGGAGATACAGGAAATCGTCTGTCTCCCATACCCTCCCCTGCGTAGCCGTGAAGTCGACCCCGAGCGTCTCTCGCAGCTCGGCGGCTTGGGTCGGATCCGTTGCGGGCAACTGAATCCAATGCCGCCGCAGCACCCGATCGAAATCCGCGATCTTGGTGTCAAGACCAACCGTGGTGTCCTGGTTATCGCCGATCACCGCTGTTACCGCTGTTGGTGAACGACGGAGCCGGAGGATGAACCCGCCGGATGTTGCGGGTGGGCATAGTGCACGCCCAGCAGGCCGGCGCAGATCAACAGGTACAGCCCGATTGTGAACCAGATCGCATCACGTTCCAGGTTCGGCGACGGGCGCACAGGGCGGGATTCCTTCGACAAGGGAGCCATAACGACACTCCAATTCTGGATGGGGTAAACAGATCTATTGGTGGTGTGGCGATTACGCAGCCGTCGGCGGGTCTTCCAGGGCCGCCGTCAGCGCGTGAAGCGCGGCGCTGCGCGCCGGCAGCCGCTGCCGGCCCGTCAATCTGAACGGCGAGACGGGTGCAACCGATACCGCCAAATGCTCAGGCCCCCAACGGCAAACCAGCGACCCATCGGCGTCGCGCTGCCAGCGTGCACGAAGTATCTTACGGTCGGCCTTGATCGGGCCCAAGGCTGTTGACAGCATGCTGCACTCCCATCCCATTCGGGATGACGCGTGCACAAGCCAGACAGATCCAGTGGTTCGAACTGACCACCACAAGCGGGGAATGGCGTTACGCCAAGTGACCGATCCGCAAGGGAGCAGCCGCATCCCGCGCGATACTGTCGTCCGGCATGTGCCGCTCACCTCACTTTCAAACACGGTCCGACGCGCCGGACCACCCGACGCGCCTAAATCCAGTAAAGGCTCACAACCGGTCGCCGTCAACCTGATTCGCTGTCAACAAGCCGTTAAGAAGTGGCGGCGAACTGCGTGCGTCAGCGCCCCAGCGGGTGGGCGTCGAGCCACGCGTCGGCCACCAGTCCCGGTTCCTTGCCCTCGGCAACCTGCCTGCGCATGTCGGCCAGTGACCCGGTGTCGAGCACGCCTGCCACCTCGTTGAGCGCCAGCACCTGCTGCTCATTGAGCTCGTTGCGCCGGTACAGCGGAACGAGGTTCTCGGCACGGATCAACGCGGCCTTATCGGAGAGCACCACCAGCTCGGACGGAATATTCGGCGTCGCGGTCGTCGTCCACGCCGCATTGATCTGGCCTGCCCGCAGCGAGGCGAAAAGCGTTGCGTTGTCCGGGAGTTCGTGCGGATTGGGCATCGTGCACGATCCCACCTTCGACGGCGGTGGCACTCCCGCCAGCGCTCCGGCCACGACCTTCGCGCAGATGCGGACCGCCGCGGTCACGTCGCGCCCACCCCACGCGTCTGCGGTCCGCTCGCTCACCGCGATCGCGGGTTTGTCTTCCGCGGATGTCGTGTAGTCGCCTGCGGCGACACCTTCGGGCAGCGCGGACACCATCGCGCGGTACACCTGCGCGTCCGAGCGGGCGGTGGCGTCGGGCTCGAACCTGTCCAGCAGCCGGCCGGTGAATCCGGGCACGACGCGGACCGTTCCGGAATCCAGCTCGCTCACCGGATCCGGCACGGACTGCACATGCGCGGGGCTGCCGTAGAACCGCAGCGCCGCCGCATACAGGTGCGCCACCAACGTCGACTCTGGATCGGCTGTGGACCCGACAGCGACCGATGGAGCGCCCGCGTGGCCGCCGCAACCGGCGATGACCAACGCGACGAATATGAATGTCAGCCGACTCAAGCCAGTTGAGCCGCTCGCGCGGCCGAAGACCACCTGTGTCCTAGACGCCCGAAGCCCCTGCGACCGCTTCCGCCACGGCGGGGCAGACCCGCGGATCCAGCGGACTGGGCACGATCCTGTCGGGCGCCAGATCGTCGCCGACCACCGAGAAGATCGCCTCGGCCGCGGCCACCATCATCTGCTGGGTGATCTTGCGGGCCCCGGCGTCCAGCGCACCGCGGAACACCTGGACCTGCGGGGTTCTTGTGTCCTGTGGCAGCGTTTCGGTCACGGCATCAGGCTACTGGGCCAAATTGACGAGTCCGCCGACGGGTTGCGAACACCGCGCTCAGATCAGGCCGAGCTCGGTGACCGCCTCGCGCTCGTCGGCGAGCTCGGCGGTCGACTTGTCGATCCGGCCGCGGGAGAAATCGTCGATCTCCAGGCCCTGCACGATCGTCCAGTTGCCGTCCTTCGTCGTCACCGGGAACGAGGAGATCAGGCCCTCCGGCACCCCGTAGCTGCCGTCGGAGAGGACTGCCATCGAGACCCAGTCGCCGTCCGGGCTTCCGAGCAGCCAGTCGCGGGCGGCGTTGGTGGTCGCCGACGCAGCCGAGGCGGCCGACGAGGCACCACGCGCGTCGATGATCGCGGCGCCGCGTTTGGCAACGGTCGGGATGAAGTCGTCCTCAATCCACGCCTGGTCGTTGACGACCTCGGCGGCGTTCTTCCCGCCGACCTCGGCGTGGAACACGTCCGGGTATTGCGTGGCCGAGTGGTTGCCCCAGATCGTCATCTTCTTGATGTCGGTGACCTTGGCGCCCGTCTTCTTGGCCAGCTGGCTGATCGCCCTGTTGTGGTCCAGGCGGGTCAGCGCGGAGAACCGCTCCTGCGGGATGTCGGGGGCGTTGGTCATCGCGATCAGCGCGTTGGTGTTGGCCGGGTTGCCCGTCACGCCGATGCGGACGTCGTCGGCGGCAACCTCGTTGAGCGCCTTGCCCTGCGCGGTGAAGATCGCGCCGTTTGCCTCGAGCAGGTCGCCGCGCTCCATACCCGGGCCGCGCGGACGTGCGCCGACCAGCAGGGCGAGGTTCACGCCGTTGAAGATCTTGGTGGCGTCCGCGCCGATCTCGACGCCGGCCAGCAGCGGGAACGCGCAGTCGTCGAGTTCCATCACGACACCCTCGAGCGCCTTCAGTGCCGGCTCGATCTCGAGCAGACGCAATTCGATCGGGCGGTCGGCGCCGAGCAGCGATCCGCTCGCGAGGCGGAACAACAGGCTGTAGCCGATCTGGCCGGCGGCACCGGTGACGGCGACCTTGAGGGGTGTTGTGCTCACGTCGGACGCTCCTTGGACAGAATTGGGTTCGGGACGAAACTAGCGCACCGGGCCGCACGGTCAATCTCCGGTCCGACGCGTAGCATTTACCAGGGCCTTCTCACGAATGCCCGGCCGTGACGGGAGGTTCGAGATGCCATCGTTTCGCGCGTTGCCTCCATCACTTCGACCAGTCGTCCGGACCAAGGCCACCCACCCGGACGCAAAGTCCATTCACGTTCCCGTGGCGCGCGCCATGGTGGATTGCGGCGTCTATGTCGACGGTAAACGGCTTCCCGGCAAGTACACCCATGCCGCGGCGCTGAACAAGGTCCACGACCTCGAACACGAGGGCAAGGAGGCGTTCGTCTGGATCGGCCTGCACGAACCCGACCACCACCAGATGCAAGCCGTGGCCGATGTGTTCTGTCTGCACGAACTTGCCGTCGAAGACGCCGTGCACGCCCACCAGCGGCCGAAGCTGGAACGCTACGACAAGACGTTGTTCCTGGTCCTCAAGACCGTCAACTACGTCGAACACGTGTCCGTCTCCCTGGCCCGCGAAATCGTCGAGACCGGCGAGATCATGATCTTCGTCGGGCCCGATTTCGTGGTAACGGTCCGCCACGGCGAGCACAGCGGGCTGGCCACAGTGCGCAAGCACGTGGAAGCCTCGCCTGCGCTCCTGAAGCTGGGTCCCTATGCGGTCATGCACGCGATCGCCGATCACGTCGTCGACAGCTACCTCGACGTCACGGATCTGGTGGAGACCGACATCGACACGATGGAAGAGGACATCTTCTCGCCGTTGACGCAGACCAACATCGAATGCATCTACCTGCTGAAGCGGGAGGTCGTCGAGCTTCGGCGTGCGGTCAACCCGTTGACGCTGGCGTTGCAGCGGATGAGCACCGACCACAACGACCTGATCTCGATCGAGGTCCGGCGCTACATGCGCGACGTGCTCGACCACAACATCCAGGCCTCAGACCGAATCACCAGCTACGACGAGTTGCTCAGCTCGCTGGTGCAGGCCGCACTCGGCAAGGTCGCGATGCAGCAGAACATCGACATGCGCAAGATCTCCTCCTGGGTGGCGATCGCCGCCGTGCCGACCGCGATAGCAGGCATCTACGGGATGAACTTCGATCACATGCCCGAATTGCACGCGGTGTGGGGGTATCCGGCGGCCCTGGGGCTGATGCTCTTGGTCTGCACGACGCTGTATCGCACCTTCCGCCGCAACCACTGGCTCTAGTTCGGCTGCTGCGCGGCGCCAGTCGCTCGGTTCGCCGGCGACGCAACACCTGGGTGGATGCCTGCGGCTGGGTCAGCGGTGATCTCGTCGCTGACGCTGTCGTAGTCATAAAGCTCACCGTAGCGGCCCCAGCCGATGGCGATTTCGAGTTGACGGCGGGCGTCGTCGGGCGAGAATCCGCGGCGCAGCAGATCAAGGAAGAACCCGGCTCGCAGATTGCCATCGGCACTGCCGGCCAACGCTTTACAGATGGTGCGCACCAGCGGGGCACGGTGACGCGCCTGGGTAGCGAAGATCTGCTTGCTGTGTTGGATATCAGCGGTGAAGAACTGGGCTCCGATGTCGGTGAGGGTCAGTTCGCCGCCACCGACGGTGACGAAGTCGAGCATGGCGGCCGCGTCGACGAGCGGAAGCAGATCGTCGATCTCAAAGTTGAGTTCGTAGGCGAGGGCGGGTAGCCCGATCCTGCCGCCGTTGGCGTAGACCATCTCGACGAGGCCGCCGAGTCCGCCGACCGTGGCGTTGGGCAACGGCCGGGTAATGGGTGTGGCGGCAGTCGTTTCAGGAATGACCTCCACGGTTTCCCGACCGGTGAGGAGACCGTAGAGCTGATCGACGAGCACCTCGTACGCGGGGGCACGTCGGTCTCGGGGGCGTTCGAGGTCGATGCGGACTTCGGCGAGGATCCGGCCCGGGTTGGCGCCAAGCACGACGACGCGGTCTGCGAGCAGGACGGCTTCCTCGATGTTGTGGGTGACGATGCAGATCGCTTTGGTGGGGAAGTTATCAGCGGACCACAGGTTCACCAGCTCGGTCCGGAGGTTCTCCGCGGTCAGCACGTCGAGCGCGGAGAACGGCTCGTCCATCAACAGAAGGTCGGGCTCAAGAACGAGGGCGCGCGCGAAGCCCACGCGTTGCCGCATGCCGCCTGAAAGTTCTTTGGGATAAGCGGATTCGAAGCCGTCAAGGCCGATCATGTCGATTGCGTCGAGCGCACGTTCCCGGCGTTGCGCGGGCGAGACCCTTCGGGCGGCAAGTCCAAGTTCGACGTTGTCCTGGACGGTGAGCCATGGCATCAACGCGAAGGATTGGAACACAAGCGCCGCACCAGGGTTGGCGCCGTTGAGCTCGGTTCCGCGGTAGCGCACAGTGCCGGAGGTCGCCGGGATAAGGCCGGCGATGATCCGGAGCAAGGTCGATTTGCCAGACCCGGATCTACCCAATAGGGCGACGATTTCACCACTGCGCAGTTGCAGATCGATCGAGTCGAGGACGCGTAGCTCGTCTCCGGCGGCGCCGGGGAAGCTCTTGCTCACCTCGTCGACATCCATGAGCACTTCGCGAGTTGAGGCTGTCGTTGTCGGTGTCGTCATGTGGCTGGCTCCTACTGTTTCGGGGTGGGGAGAGTTAGAGGGAGTAGCGGCGCTGCGCAAGCGCATACAGGCGCCGCCAGAACAATCGGTTGAGGCTGACGACGTAGAAACTCATGACCAGGACGCCGATGAGGATGCGCGGCGAGTCGCCGGCACTTGTCGCTTGGGAAATGTAGGCGCCAAGCCCGGTCGCTACCAACGTGATTGAGCCGTAACTGACGACCTCTGCCACGATGGAGGCATTCCATGCCCCACCCGCGGCAGTGACGCCACCGGTGACATAGCTCGGGAAAATCGCGGGCAGGATCAGCCTGCGCCACCACAGTGCCCTCGGCAGCTGCAAATTGGCCGCGGCTTCGCGCAGATCGTTGGGAACCGAGCTGGCTCCGGCGATCACGTTGAACAGGATGTACCACTGCGCTCCCAGGGTCATCAGAACGATTCCACCCCAGTTCAGGCTGATACCGGTGGATACCAGGACGGCGGTCGCAATCGGGAATAAGAAGTTCGCCGGAAAGCTGGCCAGCACCTGCACGACGGGTTGCGCCAGTCGAGATACTTTGGGGT
>JAVRPG010000591.1:0-2836 GCA_032162325.1 Mycobacterium sp.
CCTTCGGGGAGACGGCCGAGCTCTTCGACCATCCCTACTCGGTGAAGCCGGCCATGCTCACCCCCGGCACCTACACCAGCATCAACGGGAACACAGCGCTCGCCTGGGGGCTGGTCGCCGCCAGCCAGCTGGCCAAGCTGCCGATGTTCCTCGGCTCGTATCCGATCACCCCCGCCTCCGACATCCTGCACGAGCTCTCCAAGCACAAGAACTTCGGGGTCCGCACCCTGCAGGCCGAAGACGAAAGCGGCGGCATCTGCGCGGCGTTGGGCGCCGCGTACGGTGGTGCGCTCGGAGTCACCAGCACGTCGGGACCCGGCCTGTCGCTGAAGTCCGAAGCGCTCGGCCTCGGGGTGATGACCGAACTGCCACTGATTGTCATCGACGTGCAGCGAGGCGGGCCGTCGACCGGTCTGCCGACCAAGACCGAACAGGCTGACTTGCTGCAGGCGCTCTACGGCCGCAACGGGGAGTCGCCGGTAGCGGTGCTGGCACCGCGGTCACCGTCCGACTGCTTTGAGACCGCCCTGGAGGCGGTGCGCATCGCGGTGTCCTACCACACGCCGGTGATCCTGTTGTCGGACGGGGCAATTGCCAACGGCTCCGAGCCGTGGCGGATCCCGGATGTTGATGCGCTGGAGCCGATCCAGCACACCTTCGCCAAGCCGGACGAACCCTTCCAGCCCTATGCCCGCGACCCGGAAACGTTGGCTCGTCTGTTCGCCGTTCCGGGCACTCCCGGTCTCGAACATCGCATCGGCGGGTTGGAATCTGCGAACGGCAGCGGCGACATCTCCTACGAGCCCGCCAATCACGACCTCATGGTGCGGTTGCGCCAAGCCAAGATCGACGGCATCTCCGTTCCCGAGCTGGAAGTCGACGATCCGACCGGAGACGCCGAGCTGCTGCTGATCGGCTGGGGCAGCTCCTACGGCCCGATCGGCGAAGCGTGCCGGCGCGCCCGGCGCAACGGGATCAAGGTCGCGCATGCCCATCTGCGCTATCTCCGACCATTCCCGGCCAACCTGGGCGAGGTCCTGCGGCGCTACCCGCAGGTGGTGTGCCCGGAGATGAACTTGGGTCAGCTGGCGCTGCTGCTGCGCGGCAAGTATTTGGTCGACGTGCAGTCGGTCACCAAGGTTCAGGGTGTCTCGTTCCTGGCCGACGAGGTGGGGCGCGTTATCCGCGCCGCGCTGGGCGGGACCCTGGCTGAAATCGAGCAAGACAAGACGATGGTCGCAAGATTGGCGGCGGCCACGGTTGGAGCGGGAGCTAACGCATGACTGACCTGATCGGCGCGGACCTGGGCCTAGCGGACATGCTGTCCAAGCACAGCCGAGTCCCCACCACCGACCAACCGCAGAAGGCCAAGGACTTCACTACCGATCAGGAAGTCCGCTGGTGCCCCGGATGCGGCGACTACGTCATCCTCAACACAATGCGAAACTTCCTGCCCGAGTTGGGATTACGTCGCGAGAACATCGTCTTCGTCAGCGGCATCGGCTGCTCCAGTCGTTTCCCGTACTACCTGGAGACCTACGGCCTGCATTCGATCCATGGACGTGCGCCGGCGATCGCGACCGGTCTGGCGCTGGCGCGTGAGGACCTGTCGGTGTGGGTGGTCACCGGCGACGGGGACGCGTTGTCGATCGGCGGAAACCATCTGATCCACGCGTTGCGCCGCAACATCAACTTGACCATCCTGCTTTTCAACAACCGGATCTACGGCCTGACCAAGGGTCAGTACTCGCCGACATCCGAGGTCGGCAAGGTCACCAAGTCAACGCCGATGGGTTCAGTCGACCAGCCGTTCAACCCGGTATCGCTGGCCCTCGGCGCCGAGGCAAGCTTCGTCGGCCGCGCGCTGGACTCCGACCGCAAGGGCCTGTCCGAGGTGTTGCGTGCCGCGGCCGAGCATCGCGGGTCCGCGCTGGTCGAGATCCTGCAGGACTGCCCGATCTTCAACGACGGCTCTTTCGACGCGCTGCGCAAAGAAGGCGCCGAGGAGCGGGTGATCAATGTCCGGCATGGCGAGCCGATCGTCTTCGGCGCCAACGACGAGTACTGCGTCGTGCGGTCCGGCTACGGACTCGAAGTGGCCAAGGCCGCCGACGTCAGCATCGACGAGATCGTGGTGCATGACGCGCACGCCGCCGATTCCGCCTACGCGTTCGCCCTCTCGCGACTCTCCCAGCAAAACCTCGAGCACACGGTGATGGGCATCTTCCGTCAGGTCAATCGGCCAACTTACGACGACGCGACCCGGGCACAAGTCCGCGCCGCGCAGGAGTCCAAGCCGTCCGACCGCGCCGCCTTGCAATCGTTGTTGCACGGACGCGACACCTGGACTGTGAACTGAGGTGGTGGCCGCGGCTGAGCCGGCTTCGTTAGCCGGTGTGGTGTTGGCTGGGGGCGCGTCGCTCCGGGAGGGCCGGGAGAAGGCCACGCAGCAGGTTCCCGCCGACCTTCTCGGCTCCAAAGCGCCCACCACGATGGTCGAGCACACGGTCAGCGTCATCGGGCAGCGGTGTCAGCCGGTTTTCGTGGTAGCCGCGCCGGGGCAACCGCTGCCGGAACTGCAGGCGCGCGTGGTGCGCGAAGAACTGCGCGGTCTGGGCCCGCTGCTCGCGACCGCACGCGGATTGCACGCCGCCGCCGAGGCCGGCGCGAAGCGGGCCTTCCTGTGCGCCGTCGACGTACCATTCCTCACCGCCGACTTGATCGACGTGCTGGTGGCCCGGGCAATCGAAGTCGACGCCGACGTCGTGTTGCCATGGGACGGCAGCGATCACTATCTGGCCGCGGTGTACCGGACCGACTTGGCCGCACTGGTCGA
>JAVRPG010000592.1:0-4129 GCA_032162325.1 Mycobacterium sp.
GGAACAGCTGTCGCAGCGTCCAGTCGGGGCAGGTCGGCACCGGCGTTGAGGGGTTTGCACTGCGGATCAGTTCCCCGAAGTCCCGGGTCTGGTCGAGCAGCGCCGCTCGGAAATCCACGCTACGAACCTACAGCGGCGCGGGCTGTCCCAAGCACGATCGGCAACGATGACCATCCCCGCAGCACCCGGGTGTCGCGGCGAACGCCGTCGCCGGCAAACCGGGCGTCCGGGAAGCGCTCGAAGAACGTCCGCAGCCCGACCTCGCCTTCCGCGCGCGCCAGCGCGGCGCCGAGGCAGAAATGTCTGCCGCCGGAGAACGACAGATGCTTGCCTGCGTTGTCGCGTTCGATGTCGAAGCGGTGCGGATCGGTGAAGACCTTCGGGTCGCGGTTGGCCCCGGCGAGATAGATGATGACCCGTTCGCCGCGCCGAACGCGGTTGCCCGCGATGTCGATGTCCTTGAGCGCGGTCCTGGCGCTCAGCTGCACCGGTGAGTCCAGCCGCAGAATCTCCTCGACCGCGTTTGGCCACAGCTCCTGGCGGGCCGCCAGCGTCTCGAGGTGCTCGGGCGCCGCGAGCAACATCCGAATTCCGTTGCCCAGCAAGTTGACCGTGGTCTCGAAGCCGGCGGCCAGCACCAATCCGGCGGTCGCCAGAAGTTCTTCATGGCTGAGCCGGGCCCCTTCGTCGCTGGCCTGAATGATCTGGCTCATCAAGTCGTCGCCGGGATTGCGTCGCAGCTCGTGCAAGTGGTTCGACAGCCAGTCGTCGAACCCATCGATACCGCGGTAGACCTGCCGATACTGCTGCCAGGTAAGGCCGATATCCAGGCTCGGCGCGCCCAGCTCGCCGAACTCGAGGATGCGGGGTCGCGCCTCGTCGGGCACACCGAGGATGTCACCGATGACCGTGACCGGAAGCTGCGAGCAGTAACGCTCGACGATGTCCACGGTGCCCGCATCGTCGGCGAGATCGTCGAGCAGTGCGTTGGCGGTGTCCTGCACCCGATCCCGCAGCGCGGCAACGGCTCTGGTGGTGAACACCGACGACACCAGCTTGCGATAACGGGTGTGGTCCGGCGGCTCGACGGACAGCATCGACGGCGGCTCGAGCGGATGCAGCAGGCCGGTTTCGGTGTGGCGCACTACCCATTGCAGCGGCTTGGGCAGGGTCGAACCCATCGACAGGACATGAAAGTCCTCCGACCGCAGCAGGTCGTTGCAGATCTTGTGATCGACGGTGATGTAGACGGCGCGGCACTTCACGATGGGTCCCTGCGCCCGCAGTTCCTCGGTGAATGCGACGGGGTCGGCCCTCACCGAGGGGTCGGCTATCAGTCGACCCTGCGGATCACCGCGACGGGCGATCTGTTTTGCGAACGCACGGACCACCCCGTGCATGGCGAGCCAGCGGATCCGTTGCTTCATGCGATGACTCCGTCCAACCGAATTGCGGTTCGGTAATGTGATCGCAGCGTACCGAATTAGTATTCGGCATGGCCGCTTCCTACACCGAGATCCCCCGGCCGACCCGGAGATCGCCGCGGTCCGTCAGGAGATCGCCGACCGCGGCAGCGAAGCCATCGCCGATCTCATCCGGTTCGGCGCCGCAGACGCCAAGTCGGTGAAGAGCATCACCGTCGACGACGCGGCCTGGATTCTTGCCCGGGCCACGCAGTCGGCATGCGGGGGCGTCGCCACCTGGTGGTACGAGAACCGCGACGTGCCGCGCGAGCGCGTGGTCCAACTCGTCTTCATGCTGTTATGGCAGGGCTTCGACGGAATGCTCAAGCAAGCGTCTGCTGGTTGACGCTCTCCACGCTCCTGCCTAGGGCGTAGACCCGCCAGCCTGCGCTGTTCCACCGATCGATGTCGAGGCAATTGCGGCCGTCGACAACGACTTTGGCGCGCACTGTGGTGGCAAGGTCGTTTGGATCGAGCTCGACGAACTCGCGCCATTCGGTGAGCACCAGCACGGCGTCGGCGCGGTCACAGGCTTCCACCACCGACGTCGAATAGTTCAGCGTGGGGAACAGGCGCTGCGAGTTCTCCATCGCCTTCGGGTCGTAGACGTTGACCGTGGCGCCGTTGAGTTGCAGCATGCCGGCGACGTTGAGCGCCGGCGAGTCCCGAACGTCGTCGGATTCCGGTTTGAACGCGGCGCCGAGCACGGCCACGTTTGCGCCGAGCAGCGAGCCACCGCAGGCCTTGGTAGCCAGATCGACCATGCGAATGCGACGCCGCATGTTGATGCTGTCGACCTCGCGCAGGAACGTCAGAGCGTGGTTGGCGCCGAGCTCGCCTGCCCGGGCCATGAACGCGCGGATGTCCTTGGGCAGGCAGCCGCCGCCGAAGCCGAGGCCCGCGTTGAGGAAGCGGCGCCCGATTCTGGGGTCGTAGCCCAGCGCGTCGGCCAGCAGCGTGACGTCGGCGTCCGCGGCCTCACACACCTCGGAGATCGCGTTGATGAACGAGATCTTGGTGGCCAGAAACGCATTCGCGGACGCCTTGACCAGCTCGGCGGTCTGCAGGTCGGTCAGCAGGAACGGCACGCCCTCGGCCAGCATCGGCGCGTACAGTTCGCGGATCGCCGCTTCGGCGCGGATCGAATTCCGTTGTACTCCAAGTACAATGCGGTCCGGATGCAGGGTGTCGTGAATGGCGAAGCCCTCGCGCAGGAACTCGGGATTCCACGCCACCTCGACGTCGATACCGTCGGGCGCCAGGCCGCGGGCCCGATCCGCCAGTTCGGCGGCCGTGCCCACGGGCACCGTTGATTTGCCGACGATCACCGCCGGCCGGCGCAGGCGCGGCACCAGGGTGTCGATCACGGCGTGCACATGGCGTAGGTCGGCGCCGTATTCGCCCTTCTTCTGCGGGGTTCCGACGCCAAGGAAGTGCACGTCGGCGAAGTCGGCGGCCTCATCGTAGTCGGTGGTGAAGCGCAATCGACCGGCAGCGATGTTGTCGCTCAACATCTTTCGCAGACCGGGCTCGTAGAACGGGATGTCGCCGCCCGCGAGCTTTGCGACCTTGCCGGCATCGATGTCGACGCCGATCACGTCGTGTCCGAGTTCCGCCATTCCCGCGGCGTGTGTCGCACCGAGATAGCCCGTGCCGAAGACGATACATCGCATACTGCCTCTATATGCAGCCGCGATGAGCTAACTGCTACGCGACACCGAGCGCCAAGCCAACGGTAGGTAACGAATGGAAGTCACCAAGCGCCGCTAGCGACGGCAGAAGATCAGGAAGCAGCTGCCCCCGCCGGACGAGCCGCCGTTTCCGCCGGAACCTGGGTAGCCACCGGAACCGGGGTAACCACCTGAGCCGGAACCTGGGTAGTCACCGGAGCCCGAGCCCCCGCCGGATCCTGGTGATTGCCACGACGGCGGCGGATCCTGCTGCGGCGGCTCCTGCGGTTGGGGTTGCTGCTGCCACGGCGGTGACCATGGAGGTGTCCACGGTTTGGGCCGCGGGTAGTAAACGGGCGGCGGCAGGTACGGGTTGTACACCGGCGGGTTGTAGACCGGCGCCGGGCTGTAGGGAACCGGCGCTGGTGCCACGGGAAGCGGGGCGGGCGGCGGTGCCTCAGGTGCCGGCGGTGGCGCGGCCGGGGCAGGCGCGGGTGCCTGCGGGGCGGGCGCCTGCTCGACGAACACCTGACGCGGCGCCGGTTGCGGCGCTTCCTGCACGGCGACGGGGACTGGCGGCTTGATGGTCTCCGGCGGTGGAGGCGGCGCGACGGGCTGCTGCGCCTCCTGCACCGGAGCAGGCGCGGGCGCCACGGTGCTGGGCACAATGGCGTTCGGGCCAGGGCTTGGCCGCTGGTCCACCGTCGGCCGGATGCTGACCGCCAGCGAAATGACCAGCGCCACAACGCCAACCACGAAGATCGACGTGAGCGCGCTGCCAACGAGCAGGAACGGCTTGCGGCCCTCTTCGGCGATCGGCTCCATATCGGTCTGCGGCGCGTAATCGTCGACCAGTTCATCGGCGCCGCCGACCAGAGCCAGCTGAGTTTCAGCGCCTGCAAGGCCCGCGTAGACGGTGCCTGCCGTGGTCCCGTCGGGGTCCTGGGAGTAGGCCAGACCGACGGTGGTCGCCTCGAAGGCCGGCGCATGGGCCGA
>JAVRPG010000593.1:0-6377 GCA_032162325.1 Mycobacterium sp.
GGCTAGCGGGCACACCGTACTCGCTGAGGCCGACGGTAGCGCCTACCAGTCGCTGCGGCAGCGGCCGGTGACACGGGCCGAGCGCTACGCGCTGGGCAAGAGTCTGCGCAAGCGGGTACCCAGGCGCACACTTGCGGACTGGGAACCACCCTCCGGCCGGCCCGATCCGATCCAACAGATCACGGTCAGCCACCAGGGCAGGACCGACCGCCTGATCCCGATCCGCGTCGGGCGCATGATCGCCTCGCCGTACGGCTTTCTGCGCGGCAGCGCCGTGGTGATGGCCGAGGACGTCGCACGGCTGCCATCCACCGGTATCACCCCGGTGGTCTGCGGTGACTCCCACCTGGGCAACTTCGGGTTCTACGCCTCGCCGGAGCGGGACCTGGTAATCGACCTGAACGATTTCGACGAGGCCCACCCGGGCGGCTGGGAGTGGGACCTGCGCCGGTTGGTCGCCAGCATCTGGGTCGCCGGGCGCCAAAACGGGGCGTCCGAGGAGCAGTGCGGCGCGTCGGTGCGGTCCTGTGTCGGCGCCTACCGCGCGGAGCTGCGGCGGCTGGCCGATCAGTCGCTCTTCTCGCGCTCCTTCGTCCGCTTGGACGTCGACCGGCTTGCCGCCGAAACCGCCGGTCCACTGCAGCACCGGGTGGCGCGCTCGGCCAAGCGGGCGCGGAACCGCACCAGCGACCGCGCGCTGCCCCGGTTCACCCGCGAGGTGGACGGCGTGCGGAAAATCGTCGAGGAACCGCCTTTGATCACTCGGCTCCCGGAGCGGGAGGCGGAGTTGCTGGCCGAGGCGCTCGACGAGTATCTGAAAACCCTCTCGCCGCATTGGCGTCGTGTGCTCGGCGGCTACACCCTGGTCGACGTCGCGCACAAGGTAGTCGGGGTGGGCAGTGTCGGGTTGCGAGCTTACGTGGCGTTGTTGGAGGGCTCCTCGGCCGACGACGTGGTGTTCCTGCAGCTCAAGCAGGCGCGCCGGTCGGTGTTGGCGCGCTTCGTGCATGGCGAGTCGGCGTGGCACGCACACCAGGGCCAGCGGGTAGTGGAGTACCAGCAGGCTCTGCAGACGGTAAGCGACCCGCTGCTGGGCTGGACCACGATGGACGGGCGGCAGTACTACGTCCGGCAGTTCCGGAATATGAAGGGCACCATCCCGATCGACGCAATGGACGCGGCCGCACTGACCGACTACGCGGGAGTGGTGGGTCAGCTGCTGGCCAAGGGACACGCACGGACCAGCGGCGCCTCGATGATCTCGGGTTACATGGGCCGCTCCGATCGAGTGGACACGGCGCTATGCAAATTCGCCCGGCGCTACGCCGACCAGACCGAAGCCGACCATGCCGCGCTGATCGCCGCCGTCGACCGCGGGATGCTGCCCGTCGAGCGTGGGGTCTAACCACCGCGACAGCTAGGAGTACTGACCACGCCGTCGCCGCGTATTCGAATGTGCCACCTTTGCCTAGGGGCTACTGGCTGTTGATGGGCATAGTTATCCCAGAAGCCATATTCGCGTTGAGTGGCCGCGCTGCGCTCGTAATCGGGCGCTCGCCTGGATCTCGGTGGCCACAACGTCTTCACCTATTACTTTCTCATCGACTTACTTTCTCATCGACGCCCGGCTTCCAGGCGATCACAGATGGCCTGGAGCTGGGATATCACGACGTAGCTGTTGAGCACGCACCGCGTGGGCCGTGATTTTGCCGTGCTGGATGACCACCAGGCCGTCCGGGTAGCCTGAGGACATTCCCATCCAAGGCGAGGCCGGCGGCCCGATCCGAGTGGCCGTGCTGGCGCCGATCGCGTGGAGGACTCCGCCTCGTCACTACGGGCCGTGGGAGCAGTTCGCCTCGTTGCTCACCGAGGGGCTGGTGGCGGCCGGCCATCACGTCACGCTGTTCGCCACTGCAGACTCGATCACCACGGCCAGCCTCCATGCAACCGCGCCGTTCGGCTGGTCTGAGGACGCGACGATCGACGCCAAGGTCGCAGAATGCCTGCACGTCGCCTCCGTGTTCGAGCGCGCTAGCGAGTTCGACATCATTCACAACGGGTTCGACTTCCTGCCACTCACGTACAGCGATCTCGTCACCACACCGGTGGTCACCACGATCCACGGGTTCTCGTCCGATCAGATCATTCCTGTCTACGAGCGCTACGACAGCACCACTGCGTACGTATCGATCAGCGACGCAGATCGACATCCGAATCTGCACTACGCCGCGACGATCCACCACGGCATCGATATCGACGAGTTCGCGGTTCATCCGAGTCCCGGCGAGCATCTGCTGTTCTTCGGACGGATCCATCCCGACAAGGGCACCGCCCAGGCGATCGAGGTCGCCCGCCGATGTGGCCGCCGGCTCGACATCGCCGGGATCATCCAAGACGAGCAGTACTTCCGCAACGAGGTCGCGCCGCACGTCGACGGCGAACGGGTGCGCTATCTCGGGGCCGTCGAAAAGTCTGAGCGCGCCGAAGTATTGGGGAACGCGCTCGCATTGCTTCACCTGATCGACTTCGACGAGCCGTTCGGCTACAGCGTTGTCGAGGCGATGGCCTGCGGCACTCCTGTTATCGCCAACGCGAGAGGCTCAATGGGAGAACTGATTTCGCCTGGGGTCACCGGCTTTCTCGTCGACGGCATTGATTCGGCGCTGGCCGCGGTCGCCGCAGCCGACGGGCTCGACCGACGCAAGATCGCAGAGCTCGGTGCCGGGCGCTTTACCGTTTCCGCCATGGTCGACAAGTATGTCGCGGTGTACCGCAATGTTATTGGCGATCGGACGTGACGGTGCCACACGACGCGGCGTGGTGGACATCCGCCGTCGTCTACCAGATCTATCCGCGCAGTTTCGCTGACTCGAACGGCGACGGGCTAGGCGATCTGGGCGGCATTATCGGGCGGCTCGATTATCTGCACACGCTCGGTGTCGACGTGATCTGGCTGTCGCCGGTCTACCGGTCACCGCAGGCGGACAACGGATACGACATCAGTGACTACCGCGACATCGATCCGCTGTTCGGCACCCTGGCCGAATTCGACGCGCTGCTTGCCAAGGTGCACGAACTCGGGATGAAGCTGGTGATGGACCTCGTGGTCAACCACACCTCGGATGAGCACCCGTGGTTCGTCGAGTCGCGTTCATCCCGCGACAACCCGAAGCGGGACTGGTACATCTGGCGGGACGCCTCTGAAGGCGAGGAACCGAACAACTGGGGCTCATTCTTCGGGGGATCGGCGTGGGAATGGGTAGACACCACCGAGCATTACTACCTGCACCTGTTCGACCGCAAGCAGCCGGACCTGAACTGGGAGAACCCGCAGGTACGAAAGGCCGTCCAGGACATCATGATTTGGTGGCTCGATCGCGGTGTCGACGGCTTCCGCATGGATGTCATCAATTTCATCTCCAAGACCGAGGGGCTCCCTGACACACCGGCGATCCCGGGGCAGCGCTTCGTCATCGCCTTCGACGGGTTCGCCGACGGACCGCACGTGCACGAGTACCTCGCCGAGATGGCCCGCGAAGTCTTCGGGGGCCGCGACGGCGAATTCATGACGGTCGGCGAGATGCCGGGCGTGACGCCCGAACAAGCGCGGCTCTACACCGATCCGGCCCGGGGTGAGCTGGACATGGTTTTTCAGTTCGAGCACGTGTTCGTCGATCGGAGCCGAACGAACAAGTTCGACTACCTCGGTTTGGACTTGCTCGTCCTGAAGAAATCGCTCGATCGCTGGCAGGCGGCGTTGGCGGAAATCGGTTGGAACAGCCTGTATTGGAACAACCACGACCAGCCTCGCGTCGTGTCCCGGTTCGGCGACGACGACCCGGATTACTGGGCCGCTTCGGCGAAGGCGCTCGCAACCGTTCTGCACGGCATGCGTGGCACGCCGTTCGTCTATCAAGGCGAGGAACTCGGAATGACGAACTACCCGTTCCGGATTCCGCAGGACCACAAGGACGTCGAGGCCGTGAACTACTACAAATATGTGCTCGAACTGGGCGGCGACGAGACTGCGGCGCTGGCCGGTCTAGCCAAGATCAGCCGCGACAACGCCCGCACACCAATGCAATGGGACGCGGCACCGAACGCCGGATTCACCACCGCTGACCCATGGCTGCCAGTCAACCCCAACTACACCTGGCTGAACGCCGCAGCCCAGATCGACGCAACGGATACGGTTTTCGCGCACTACCAAGCTCTCATC
Source organism: Mycobacterium sp. (assembly GCA_032162325.1). GTDB lineage: Bacteria > Actinomycetota > Actinomycetes > Mycobacteriales > Mycobacteriaceae > Mycobacterium. Next base: position 4,220 of record JAVRPG010000593.1, read on the forward strand.
CGCCTCCGCCACGAATTACCCATCCTGGTGGACGGCGACTTCGCGCCGCTGATGGCGGAGGACCCGCAGATCTGGGCGTACACCAGAACCACTCCGAACAGGAAACTCCTCGTGATCGCCAACTGCGGCCGCGATCCCCGGACCGTCGAAATCGGCCGAGAATGGATCGCGGCCGATCTACTGCTCGGCAACCGGCCCGGTACCCCGGCCACGTCGACGTCAACGTCTCTCGACCTGGCCGGCTGGGACGCGCGTATCTACTCCGCTGGCCGTTGACGGACACACTTCGGGCCGAACGGACCGCAGCGGGCATGGCGATCAGCCGCTCAACGTGCGGCCGCGAGTAACTCCTGAAACGCTGTCTCCATGCACTCGGCGTACGTAGCTGGGTCCGGCAGTGCTTTCCGATCGGCGGTAGCGCCGATCGAGAACGTTCCGTTGTAACTCGCCACGACGTGGAAGAGGTTCAGGCCACCTATCAGCGGGCCCAAACCAGTGACCCGCACTAGTCGGGCACCGTGGAAGTACATCGGCTCATTCGGCCCCCGCACGTTGGTCACGGTCGTGTTGGCGATCGTGGGGCCGGAGAACGGAAGCACGCTCGCAGCCTTCACCGTCGCCCCGAGCAATGCGGTTGGCAGGGTTCCCACCAGATCGAGCAGCTGGGTGCTATCCGACTTGTCAGACGTTGCACGAAATGCGGCAGTCGCTTCCGCGATGATGGCGAGCCGGTCGAGCGGATCTGCAGTGGTCGTCTCGAGCTGTTGAAGTCTGCCGAACAACATGTTGCCGCCACTGCCCTTATCGCCGGCGTCGCGCAACGAGATCGGGCACGCTGCGACAAGTGTCTGGTCGGGGAGTTCGCCGTGTCGATTCAGATACTCGCGGAGGGCGCCCCCGACGTATGCGAGCGCCACATCGTTGATCGTCGACCCGAGCACGCACGCCTTGATCCGCTTGATATCGGCGAGATCGTGGAAGCGGGCCTCAAACACACGGTGCGAGGAAACCGGTTCGTTGAATCGTGTCGTCGGCGCCAACGCGGACCCGGCGCCCCCGGCGAGCGTGGACGCGACACCGCCGGCCAGTTTGGCCGGAAGGGCCGCCAGTTGGCGGACTGCCTTAAGCGTCGTTGGTGCAATTGCCTTGCTTGCACGCAACGGGTACAGCGCACCGTTGATCGCCGTCCGAGCGAGGAGGTTTGCGGTCGACGGTAGAGGGTCGGGCCGCCAGGGACTCTCCGGTGGATCGGGGCGCGGGCTGTCGGAGGCGAGGTCGTGCATGGCGAGCATCAGCTCTATGCTCTCCATGCCATCGACTGCACAATGATGCAGCTTCAGCGAAATCGCGAACGCGCCCTTCGGCACTCCCGGCACCGAGTTCAGTCCCTCGATGACCGTGATCTCCCACGGCGGACGGCGGAGGTCGATCTGCCGTGCGTGAATCCGCGCGACCTGGATGCAGAGTTGGCGCCAGTCGCCGGGGTGGGGCAGCGCGATGTGACGGACGTGGTACTCGAGGTCGAAATCTGGGTCATCCACCCAGTACGGCATGTGCAGACCGCCAGGCAGCTCGGTTAACCGCCGCCGGAAGGTGGGCGCGAGATGCAGGCGGGCGTCGAGTTCGGCGAGGATGCCGGTGAAGGTCACCTTGCCGGCCGGAGCGGTCGACGGGTCATAGATGAGCAGCATCTGAATCTGCATCGGCGTGTCCGGCCGTTCGGCGCGAAGCATCATGTCATCTGTCCAACTCAGCTGCTGCACGCGCGACTCCTATCGCCGCCGAACCTTGCGACCGGATAAGCGTGCTGCGCCCCGCCAGGTCACGAAAATCCAACACCTGAATGCACGGACCGCCGCCGTCTCGTCTTGTGTTTGGGACAACGGTCCAAGGTCGGAGGAGGGCTGACGACGCCCACAAGCGAAGCGCCCGCACCACGGTAATGGGCCACTTACATTTTGGTGTATCGGGCCATGGCGAAGCTGTACAGGCCGTAGGTGATGATTCCCAGGCCTGCGGCGATCAGGAGAGCTACTCCGTAGGGTTGGGCCCCGAGTGTTTTGAGGGCACCGTCGAGTCCGGTGGCTTTGTTCGGCTCCGAACGACTCGCCGCGACGATGACCAGCACGCCGGCACCGGCGATAGCCAGGCCTTTGGC
>JAVRPG010000594.1:0-3360 GCA_032162325.1 Mycobacterium sp.
AGCCGCGGATGTCGCGCTCGGCGTCGGCGGCGCCGCGCTCGCCGGCCACCGTGGAGAACCGGGCGAACATCTCACAGCTGTTGCCGACCTGGCTGAAGATCGCCGCCTTCGTGTACTGGCTGATGTCGTGGGTCACCCGAAACGTGCCGAAGGCGCCGGAACCCTTGGCGTGCATGCGCCGCTCGGGGATGACTTCGCGGGCGAAGTGGGCGAGCTTCTCAATGAGCCACAGATCTTGCAGGAGCAGTGGGCCGCGTGGACCGGCACTCATGCTGTTCTGGTTGTCGGTGACGGGCGCTCCCGCCGCGGTGGTCAGCGGGTTGGTGTTTTCTTCGAATGCCATTTCTTCTCCTTGGTGGTGGGTCGGCGTGTAGGTCGGGCCTAGTTGGACTGATTCAATTTCGCTGAGCGTGGGGCATCGCTGCAGCATGAAGAGCGACAAGTAATCCACAGATTCGGACACTGGTTGCGCTGGGCGGCCGCCGCTGCGGGTTGTTACCCGCTGGAAGCCTCCGCTTGGGCAACCTCAAATAAATGCTGTCGGAGTGCATTTCACTCAGGCCAGCCGTTGTTGCGGATGATATCGACGAAATCATCGCGGACGAATGATGGGTCGAAATGCTCGAGTACATCGGCGTTGACGGTTCCGAAGGTGCTGTGCGGGCGGTGCGTCATCCCGTCGTTGAACGCTCGCAGTATCCGGTGTTTGAAATCGGGTCGTGGGTGCGCGGCGGTGACGGCCTCAAGCGCCTCTGGGGACAGCGCGTCACGGTCGATGCCCAGCACGTCGGTCTCCACACCGGCGGTGACCAAAGCGATTTCCGGGTCGAGGAATTCGGGCACGTTGGGTGTGGTGTGCAACGCGATGCTCAGCCAGACCTTGCGGGCGTCAGCTTCGCCGACACCGTGATCGAGCAGGAAGTCGCGCGCCGCGTTGGCCCCGTCGACCTCAAAACGCAACATGGAAGTGCGGTAGGGCTTGGTGAGCCCGATATCGTGAAACATGGCCCCGGCATAGAGCAGCTCTAGATCCGGCTGCAGTCCGCGGCGCCGGCCCTGCAGCACGCCGAACAGAAACACCCGCCGCGAATGATCGAAGAGCAAATCATCCTCGGCATCCCTGATGACGGCGGTGATCTCGCGTACTAGCTCGGTGTCCGGAATGGCGACGCCGGCGATACTGTCGGCCGCAGTGGTAGACATGTGCAACTCCTGGAATCAGCGACTTATCGGGTTGTGTGAGCCCAGTTTTGGGAGTCGGCATGGTGACACCAGTGGTGCCGGCGCAGTCCCGCGTTGGGCACGCCCCACGTGTGCGCCCCTTAGAGCGGGCCCGTGGTGTGATCGCGGCTTACTTTCGTTTGTCATCGTGACAGCCACGATCGGCGTTGTCGCTACTGCTGCCATGCAACCGGCATACCCGCTGGCTGCAATCTGCCGCGGAGATTGGGTGGGCTGGACGCGCCCGGGCCACGGGAAACCGAGATGTCTTGTCCAATAAGACTTGTACGATCTTTCGACGCCGTCGTCAAGTGCCGTGTTTGTCATTGGCGGTGCAGCGTCGATGAGCTCGGGGCGTGCCGGTGTTCGGCGGCGATGGTGAACGCTTCGGCTACAACGTAATACGCAGCACAGACGGTCGACGCGACGAGATCACGCGCTGTGGTCGCGGCATCGTGCGGATACAAGTGTCCTCAGGACTTCCTTGCCACGATGCCAGCCTGGCGAGCGGGTGGCGCTACCGCCAGCACCAATGTGGCCTACCGGCTGGCTTCAATCCGCCCGCCAGTTTCGCTCTGCGCTATCAAACAGCAGACGGGTTGATCTACGACCTGGAGCGGTTGCGTCGATGTCCGGCCCTGTCATGTCCACGAAGCCGCCAGTGCATGTCGCATCATTTCCCCGGAGAGATTCCGCATGGACATGCAGTCGTTGAGATTGCCAATGCCGAGCCGCTCCGAGGAGCGATGAGTGGTTCGTCGGAGGGTGCGGTCGAAATCGGCTGTTCGGAGCGCACCGTCAGACGTTGGGTCGCCACCTATCGTGATCACGGTGAAGCCGGGCTTGTCTCACTCAGGAGCAGCGACCCCTTTGGTGGGCACTGTCACGTTGTCGAGCCCGCGGCAACTGGAGAATCCGTGAGTGAGCAGTGCTATGCCGTCCTACAAGGGCCACCGCTACCCGGTCGAGATCATTAACCACTGCGTGTGGTTGTACTTTCGGTTCCCGCTCAGCTTCCGTGAGGTCGAGGAACTCATGCTCGAACGCGGTGTCGCGGTCAGCTACGAAACGATCCGACGCTGGTGCGCCAAATTCAGGCAGGCCTACGCCAGCGGGCTGCGCCGACGCCGCCCACGGCCCGGTGAGAAATGGCACTGCGACGAAGTGTTGATCCGGATCAACGGCACGCAGCACTACCTGTGGCGCGCGGTCGACCAGCACGGCAACGTGCTCGACATTCTGGTCCAGTCCCGCCGAAATGCGGTGGCCGCCAAACGATTTTTCCGCACGCTGCTCAAAAACCTGGAGTACGTGCCGCGGGTGATCGTCACCGACAAACTCGGCAGCTACCAGGTCGCCCACCGCGAGCTGCTGGCATCTGTCGAGCATCGCCGCTCGAAGTACCTCAACAATCGGATCGAGAGCTCGCATCAACCCACCAGGCAGCGGGAACGAGCGATGAAACGGTTCACATCGCCCGGGCACGCGCAGCGGTTCTTGTCCGCGTTCAGTGGCATTTCACCGCACTTTCGGCCGGGCCGGCACCGACTGACCGCACCCGAATGGCGTGCCGAGATGGCTGACCGCTTCACGGTCTGGCGGGAAGTCACCGCGACCGTCGTTGCCTGAAAGGTGAACAACCGAACGTTGTTTCATAGCGGCGGCTCCAAACCCAACTGTGCCGCTCCACTTTTCAACCAACGTGACAGTGCCCATCAGATGCCGGTCGCCCTCGGCGACAAGCTCGAGATCATCGCGCACACCCACCCGGCCCGCTCGACCGACAAGTTCGGGCCGGACCTGGTTGATAGGGCGGTTACCACGCTCACCTACGTCGTCGGCGACGAGACCAAGGCCATCGCCGCGATCTTCGCCCTCTGACAACCGCACCGCCCTGCGCTACCAGCATTCTTAACCACTTGCTGGTAAACCATCCTTCGGTGGTTGTGGGTGCGTTCGATCCGGACAGTCCTTGCCTCAGGCTGCGGCGGACTGGACCAACACCAGTACGGCGAAGCCCATAACCGGAAAGCGCGGGTACGGTCGTGTGAGCAGTTCGGGCTGCCTCCACCGGGCCGGCCGAAAAGGGGCAGCGGGTGTGACCGAGAAAGACCGTGACCAGACGCTTGACGAGGTCAC
>JAVRPG010000595.1:0-2818 GCA_032162325.1 Mycobacterium sp.
CGCAGGAACCGATCGGGCAGTGACAGCTTCCACAGCGTCCGCAGCGTCTGCATGTACTGATGCGTCAGGGACCCGGTGGTGTACGGCAGGTCGTACTTCTCGCAGAGCGCCCGAACGCGTTCGCTGATTTCGGCGTATCGGTTGCTCGGCAGGTCGGGGAACAGATGGTGTTCGATCTGATAGCACAGGTTGCCACTCATGAAAGCCATCAAGGGCCCGGCATGAAAGTTCGCCGATCCCAGCATCTGCCGGAGATACCACTCGGGTTGAGACTCGTTCTCGTACTCCTCGCGGGTGAACTTCTCTGCGCCGTCGGGAAAGTGTCCACAGAAGATCACCATGTACGACCAGTAGTTGCGGATCAGGTTCGCCACCGCGTTGGCGCCCAGGGTGTGCTTCCAGTTCGGCCCCGTTAGGGCGGGGAAGACGATGTAGTCCTTGCCGACCTGCTTGCCGATCTTCTTGCCGATGATTCGCAGGTCCTTGCGGACCTCGGCCATCGACTTCTCACCTCTGCGATACTTCGTCGTCTCGACCCCGTGCAGCGCTACGCCCCACTCGAACAGCGTTCCGAGCAGCATGTTGTAAACAGGATTGCCAATCATCCACCCCTCCCAGCGCTGATCTCGGGTGAGGCGCATGATCCCGTAGCCGATGTCGTCGTCGAGTCCGACGACGTTGGTGTACTTGTGGTGGATGAAGTTGTGCGACTTCTTCCAGTGCACGCTCGGTGATGTGGTGTCCCACTCCCATTCAGTGGAGTGGATCTCCGGGTCGTTCATCCAGTCCCATTGGCCGTGGATGATGTTATGGCCGAGTTCCATGTTCTCAATGATCTTCGCCGTCGCGAGCATCGCGGTGCCCGCGAGCCAGGCCACCCTGTTCTTGCTCGCGAATAGAGCGATTCGGCCGCCGGCGGCCAGCGCCCGCTGCAGTTGAATGGAGCGGCGGATATAGCGGGCGTCACGCTCGCCGCGAGACTCCTCGATGTCGGTTCGGATCGCGTCCAGTTCCCGCGCGAGTTCCTCGACGTCCTCGGCGGTCAGGTGTGCGTACTGCTTGATGTCGGTGATAGCCATGTCTCCCCTAGATTTTGATGGTGCAATCGCCGGATGCCGTGGAGATGCACGTGTTGATCCGGTCGCCCTCGCCGTGCTCATCTCCCGACCGGAAGTCGCGGACGTGCCCTGATTCCAGCGGCAGTACGCATGTCTGGCAGATGCCCATCCGGCAGCCAAACGGCATCTGGATGCCGACCTTCTCGCCGGCCTCTAGAAGCGAAGTGGCTCCGTCAATTTCGACGCTCTTGTCGGAAATGGAGAAGGTGACCGTGCCACCCTCGCCGCCCTTGTCGGTACGTGCGATGGTGAACCGCTCCATGTGCAGGTCATCCCGCAACCCGCCGTCGTCCCACACCTTCTCGACGGCGTCCAGCATCGCGGCCGGACCGCATGCCCACGTGGGCCGGTCCTGCCAGTCAGACACCAAGCGGTCGAGCTGGTCGAAATCGAGGTGGCCATCTGTTTTGGTCAGCTGCAGATGCAGCCGGTAGCTGCGCGGCTCCTTCTCGAGCTCGCGTAGCTCGTCGTGGAAGATCACTGCATCCGCCGACGGTGCCGAGTGGATGTGCACGATGTCGGGGCTTCCACCGCGCGCCTTGAGTGAACGCAGCATCGCCATGAGCGGGGTGATGCCGCTTCCCGCACTGATGAACAAGATTTTGGGCGGCGGCGGGTCAGGTAAGGCGAAGTCGCCCTTGGGCGCGGCCAGGCGAACGATCGTTCCCGGTTTCACACCGTGGACCAGATGCGTGGACAGAAAGCCCTCGGGGGTCGCTTTGACGGTGATGGTAATGCATTTATTGTCACGGCGCGGAACTGACGTCAGTGAATACGATCGCCAGTGCCAGCGTCCGTCGACACGTAGCCCAATGCCCACGTACTGCCCGGGCTGGTACTCAGCGGAGAAGCCCCACCCGGGCTTGATCGTCACGGTGGCCGAGTCCTCGGTTTCGTTCCGCACGTCGACGATCTCGCCACGAAGCTCGCGCGCAGACCACAGCGGGTTGAGCAGCTTGAGGTAGTCGTCCGGCAGCAGCGGTGTCGTTGCTCTTGCCGCCAAACCGCGCAAGACGTTGACCCTCGGCGTTGTGGCGGTGTCGACATTCTCGGCGGGCTTGACGCTCCACCGCACCAAGTCACGCAGCATCGCAGCCACAGTCGACTCCCCTCCTTTTCGTGTTCCGGTCATCGTTGGGTGTACATCTGTACACCCAATACCCGCGTACGTCTGGGTTCACACCCACGCGTTTCCTGTGGGCTGACCAGACGCGGTCTGACGGCTCTCTCACCGGTACTTGCGATCTTCCGAACGGGCTAGCACGGCAGTTTGGTGACCCGCCATGGGAGTACTCACCCACATCGGACGCAAGTCCGCCACTAGCTACCGCAACGAATTACGGTCCTCGAACGGATTGCACGCGACGATTCCGATACCTAACTCGTAGGCGTCGCCGATTTGGTCGACGACCCAGGTCTATCGCTTTCACCGCGGGAGTGTCGCAGCGCGCGCCCGCGCTCGACGTCCTTTTCGTCCATCGCCTCATTCTTCTTGGCCACGCGGTCGTCCCGTGGCGGCAGCTGCAAGTCGCGCTCGGCGGCAATTCCAGCCTGAAGTTGGCGTCCGCGCTCGAGCTCGGCATCGAGCTCTGCGCCGAAAAGCAGCGCGAGGTTAGTGATCCACAGCCATAGCAAGAACACGGCCACGCCCGCGAGGGCTCCGTAGGTCTTGTTGTAGCTGCCGAAGTGAGCGACGTAGA
>JAVRPG010000596.1:0-4284 GCA_032162325.1 Mycobacterium sp.
CAGGTGCGTGTCCCGCAGTACCTGCTGCGGACGTTCGTCAGGCGATACCGGACACTCGGTTAGGGCGTGTTCGGCGATCCATCCGCCAAGGAGGGTGGCATGACAACACAGGGCGAGACCGAGCGCGATGCGGCGTCGTCAGAGGGCACGGTGATCGTAACGGAGACAGGTGCCGGCAGTTACACGCAGCAGATCACTGCCGGGCACCACCGGCTCGTGGCCGACGAGCCACGGCCTATTGGCGACGACATCGGGCCAACACCCTACGATCTAGTGCTTGCCGGGCTGGGTGCGTGTACGTCCATGACGGTGCGGATGTACGCTGACCGCAAGCGCTGGCCGCTGGAGCAGATCCGAGTGACGCTGCGGCACTCGCGAATTCACGCAAAAGACTGCGCCGACTGCGAAACCAGCAGCGGCTGGATCGACCATATTGATCGCGAGGTCGAGTTGACCGGCGACCTCGATGACACCCAGCGACAACGGTTACTGCACATCGCCGAGCGTTGCCCCGTTCATCAGACCCTGACCTCGGAGGTCCGCATCGCCACAACCTTGTCCTGACGACCGGATCGTGACATGAGTCCATCCGTTCTAGACGGGTGAGCAGCGTCGCCAAGCAGGCAAAGCCGGCCCTGCGCCCACCGCGTCAACGGCTCGCGATCATAGAGTCCCCACATGAATGTGGTGTCCACGTTCCCAAGCAAGCGCCGAGCCTGTGGATTCCAGTCGGCGAATTCAGCCGCCAGGGTCGCGGGATCGCCCGGAGCTGACCAGGATTCGCGCATATGCTCGTCGGCGGGAACGAAGCCGACGAAGTTGAGCAGCTCGCCGCCGCGCACCGGGAATGCCAGCAGGTGCTTGCCGCCGCCTCCCCAGATCACCAGATACTCCGGCCATCCCTGCAGCCGCGATGCCGGGATCAATCCGCGATAGGCGACGGTCCCGGAGAACACCGGCACGGTGGCGTCGACGACATAGCGTTGTAGCACCGAATGGATTCCGTCCGCGGCGATGACGACATCAGCCTTGACGCTTACCCCGTTTGTCAAAGCTGACCACCGCGAACTCGTCGTACTGGCTAAAACGCACGCAGCGATGACGCGTGTGCACAACCCCTGGCGGCAACGCGGCGGCTAGGACCGCGACCATATCCGCCCTGTGTACGCCGAGCTGCGTGACGCCCGCCGGGTACGTTTCCTCCGACACCACGCTCCCATCGGGACCGGAGACTCGAAATCCCTTCAGCCGCGCACCAATTCGGTTGATTTCCGGGCCTAGGCCAAGCCGAACAAGGACTCGCTGGCCGTTCGGCTGAAGCCCGAGTCACTGTGCGACAACAACTGTCGTAGCCGCAAGCGCACGACCAACGTCGACGCGGCGTCGGCTAATCGGTTTCAATCGGGATGTCGACCAGTAGCGATGGCAGCGAGTAATTCGTCGAACTCGGCTGGGCTTCAGTAGGGTTGATCGCCCTTGGGCATAACGTAGTCGGAGATTGGCCCGGAGACACCGTTGACCGTTGTTCCGCCGTTGGTGATGCCCGGGGCCATTGGCAGCATGCTCTGCGGGAATCCGAGAGTCGGTTCGGTGAGAGCGTTGAGCCGGGCCAGTTCCTCGGCGGTGAGGCTCACATCGAGGGCGCGGACGTTGTCCTCGAACTGCGAGAGCCGGCGCGCCCCGATGATGATCGACGTCACCGCCGGCTGCGCATGGAGCCAGGCCAGCGCCACGCTCGCGACATTGGTCTCATGCGCTTTGGCGATGATCTCGAGTTCGTCGACGACGGCATAGGTCTTCTCGTTGAGGAATCCCTCCACCAACGCGGCGCGATCGGCCTTGTGCTGACCGGCGTTGCTTCGTGTGTACTTGCCGCTGAGCGCACCGCCACCCAGCGGTGACCATGGCGTGATCCCTAGACCGAATTCACCGGCCATCGGCACCAGTTCCTGTTCGACGGTCCGTTGGAGCAGCGAGTACTCGATCTGCAGGCCAATGAACGACGACCAGCCGCGGAAACGCGCGGTGAGGTTTGCTTCGGCGATCTTCCACGCCGGGGTGTCCGAAACACCGAGGTAGCGCACCTTGCCGGCACGAACGAGGTCGTCGAGTGCGGCCATCGTCTCCTCGATCGGAGTGTTGGCGTCCCAGATGTGTAGCCAGTACAGGTCGATGTAGTCGGTTTGCAGGCGCCGCAGCGAGTTCTCGCAGGCGTTGATGAGTGATTTGCGGCCCGAGCCGCCGCCGTTGGGATCGCCCGGATACAGGTTGCCGCTGAACTTGGTGGCGATCACCAAGCGATCGCGGCGGGCGGGATGGCGCCCGATGTGGTCGCCGATGATCTTCTCGGAGTGGCTCTTCGTGTAGAAGTTGGCGGTGTCGATGAAGTTGCCACCGAGGTCGACGTACCGGTCAATGATCTGTTCGGACTCCTCCACACTGGAACCCCAGCCCAAGTCTTCGCCGAACGTCATCGCCCCTAGGCACAGCGGGCTGACGCGTAGACCGGATCGTCCGAGGGTCACGTAGTGATCCAATGGCATGAGTGGTCTCCTCCTGGTATATTGTTCACGTGTGCGTTTGTTTATTTCTGAACTAGTTTATCTCTGAACAATCTAGGTTGCAAGGTCAATGTCACTCGGCGATGCGGCGAAGATCTGGTCGCTGAACTATCGGGTGCTGCTGTCAGTGATCTCCTCCGTCGAGACCGACATCACCGCGTTGGGGCTCGACTCCAAGGAGCTGTTCCTGCTCGCCGAGATCGACGAGCATCCCTACCCTGCCGAGCTGGCTGCGACGCTGGGCATGCCGAAGGCAACGGTGACGCTCTACCTCAAACGGCTTGAGGCCGCCGGATTCGTGAGCCGCGAGATCGACCCCGCCGATCTGCGGCGCCATCGCCTCCGGCTCACCCCGGCCGGACGTCAAACAACCAACGATGGCCTCGCGCTCCTGTCGGACGCGTTCGGCAAGCGCCTGGAACGCCTCACCCGGGCACAACAGAAGGAACTCAATAAGCTGCTCGAACAAATCCTCTGACCGCTGCAGCTCCCGCGGTTGTCTCTTTCCAGACAAGCGAGGCTGATCAAATCCCGTCTGGGATGTCGGGGGGAAACTCGACCGGGTAGGACTCGGCGAAGTCGGCTGACCTGCTGACTTCTGACCACTTGCGGTCTTCGGCGAGGCGCTCCTCGTCGAGCCGTATCGAGCCCTCCGTCGCTTTTACCCCAAGAGGCAGATTGCGGGGAATGTCGAGACGCTTCGCGACCTGGACGAGTATTTCGGCCGCGCGGTCCGGGTCCCCGGCCGCAACGCCACTGCCCTCCCCACGCCAGGTGAGTATCTCGGCGTACTCCTCGGGGACGGGCCGGACGGTCATCGACGACCCCGCCCAGTCCGTGCGAAAACCGCTCGGCTCGACGACGATCACCTTGATGCCGAACGGCGCGGTCTCGGTGCGCAGCACGCGGCTGAACCCGTCGATCGCGAATTTGGCCGCCTGGTAGGAGGCGATGCCGGGAGAGCCGCCGACGCGGCCGCCCATCGACGAGAACTGCATGATCATTCCGCCGCCTTGTTCTTTCAGCACGGGGATGGCCGCCTTCGAGACGTTGTAGACACCCCAGAAGTTGGTCTCGAATTGGGCGCGGAAGTCCTCATCATCTCCGGTCTCGATGGGTGAGACGTTGGCATAGCCCGCGTTGTTGACGATGACGTCGAGCCGGCCGAACCGCTGGCGCGCTTCGCTGATCGCCGCGCCGGCGGCCGCTACGTCGGTGACGTCCAGGGCCAGCGCTTGTAGGCGATCCGGGTAGGCGGCGGCGAGATCGTCCAGTTGCTCTGGCCGGCGTGCGGTGGCAGCGACTCGATCACCCGCCTCGAGCGCGGCACGAACCAGGGCACGCCCGAAGCCGCGCGACGAACCGGTGATGAACCAAGTCTGTGTCATGACTTTAGTAGAACACTGTTGCGTTAATAGTGCAACAGGGTTGCGCTAAGATCAGTGGATGGATGCCTCGGATTTTCAGAGGGCCCGCAGTCCCGAGGCCAAGCAACAGCGCGAAGACGCCATCCTGGCAGCGGCACGCTCGCTCGGCGCCAAGCGCGGTATCCGGCAGATCACCCTCACCGATATCGCCGACGCGGTCGGCATGCACAAGTCGGCCATGCTGCGCTACTTCGAGACGCGGGAGCAGATCTTCCTGCGCCTCACCGCCGAAGACTGGCGAGAATGGTCGGCGGCGGTCCGCGCGAAATTGGAGAGGGTCGGCGGCTCCCCGACCG
>JAVRPG010000597.1:0-4934 GCA_032162325.1 Mycobacterium sp.
CTCGGTGGACTTCCAAACGCGCACACAGATCTTCGATCTGGCCGGCCCCGTCGGCCCACAGGGTGTCGTCCGGGTTGGTCGACACGACGATGTCCTGCAGGCGCCGCATGGCGGTGATGAACCGGCCCAGCTCCGGGCCGGCGTCGATGGGTTTGATTTCCGGAAAGGCCGTGCTGTTGTTTTCGGTTTCGGTCACGACTGCTTCCACACGTCGATGAGGTCGTCGGTGGTGGTGATCGTCGCCAGCAGTGACAGCGTGTTGTCGATGATCGAGGTCGCGTAATCGGTGGGGATGCCGGCGATGCCATCCCGCAGTACGACGACGCGGTACGCCGGGTTCACGGCGTCCATGACGAGGATGGTGATCGCGACATTGACCGAGACGCCGACGGCGACGATGGTCGAGACGCCGAGGTTGCGTAGGGTCGCGTCGAGGTCGGTGCGGCCCATCGGCCCGATGCCGTGGGAACGGCTGATCACCACATCGGTTGGCGCAGGCCCGAGTTCGGGCAGCAGCGACACGCCGGGGCTGCCGGGGATGATGTCGACACCGCTTCCGATGGCGAAGATCTTCGCGTTGTGGTTGGTGCCGAGTCCGTCGGGCCGTTTCTGGACGAGACAGTGCACGACCTTCACGCCGGCATCGCGGGCCGCCGGTAGCGGCCGTTCGATGTTGGGCACCGCCTCGCGGCGTGCCTCCTCGGCCAGTACCGCCAGCCCGGCATTGGGGCCCACGACTGCACCCTGGCATTCCTGCGTGACGATCGCGGTGTGCGCAGGCGCCGCGATATCGGCGAGGTCGATTCTCATACCGACGCCGGGACGCCGGGTGGGGTGGCGGGAGGAACCTCGTAGAACTGCGTCGCCCACTTACGCATCGCCATATAGGGTTTCGCGTCCACCTTGGACAGCGCTGGGTGCTCGACGTACTTCTGGTACCGCCAGATGTCGAGGTCATCCCACACCGTGCCGAGGAACTGCCGCTCGACCTGCTCGCGCACCGAGTTGGGCGGGACATCGGAGGTGTCGCCGGGAAGCCGCGGCCACCAGATGGAATAGAACATGTCGGAGTGTCCGTCCTCGACGGGGGTGCAGGCGAAGATCAGCCGGTGGTTCGACGAGCACCTCGCTCGCGAAGAACTCGGCCGACCAGCCGATCATGAACCAGCCGGTGACCTTCCAGGTGAACGGGACCTTCACGCCAGCCGCCTCTTGAGTCGATGGATACTAAATCGATTACAGTATCGATTTCCGCAAAGGGCAAGATCGGGAGGCCGCGACGGGAGAGCGCAGCTTGCCGGCAGTTTTCACCGCATGCAACGCTATGGCGCGATTGCGGCCGCTCTGCCGCCATGGCGATACAACCGTCGCGAAACAGGCTGTCAGTCAGGCAATTTGAGCTCGCGGCCGCGCCGCAACGTGCGAGCCTCCCGCCACACGCCATACCCGCCCGGACCCGTCAATCAGTACTTGATTTTTGGAAGACCTACGGTAGCGTAGGTTACGCAGCCGTAGGTAAGGGACTGAAAGCGGGGAGAGTCTCGATGACGACAACCCAAGAGGCATTACTCACAGAGCTGGAACCAGTGGTAGAGGCCAACCTGAACCGCCACCTTGAGGTGGCGAAGCCCTGGAATCCGCACGACTACATTCCGTGGAGCCGTGGGCGTGATTTCGCTTTACTGGGTGGTCAGGACTGGGTTCCGGAGGATTCCCAACTCGACGAGGTTTCCAAAGCAGCCATGATCGTGAACCTCCTCACCGAGGACAACCTGCCGTCCTACCACCGCGAAATCGCGGTGCGTTTCGGGCCTGATGGCGCCTGGGGACAGTGGGTCGGTCAGTGGACGGCCGAAGAAGGGCGCCACAGCATTGCGATACGCGACTATCTCGTCGTCACCCGCGGCGTCGATCCCGTAGCCCTTGAGCGTGGCCGCATGGTGCACATGGCGGCCGGCTACGACTCGGGCGACAAATCGATGTTGGAGGTTTTGGCCTACGTGTCCTTCCAGGAACTGGCGACGCGGATCAGCCACCGCAACACTGGCCGAGCGTCTGGATGTCCTGTCGCCGAACAACTCCTCACCCGGGTGGCGACCGACGAGAACCTGCACATGGTCTTCTATCGGAACCTGGTGGACGCCGCCCTTGATATTGCGCCGAACGCAACCATGCAGGCGATCGCTCGCGAAGTAATCAACTTCCAGATGCCCGGAAGCACCATGCCGGGCTTCGCGGAAAATGCGATCACGATCGCCAAGGCCGGCATCTACGACCTGCGTTCGCATTTGGATGATGTCGTGCGTCCGGTGTTGCGGTTCTGGAGAGTGTTCGAGCGTGAGAATATCGACGGTGAAGCGGCTCGCGCGCGAGATGAACTGGCGGCCTTTCTCGATCTGGTGGAGGACAAGGCCTCCTACTATGACCAACGTCGCGAAGAACGACTGGCCGGCGCAGGCGCGACTTCCGGTCGATGATTCGCTGACCGCTGGTAGCACTCACTGCTCTTCACTTCTGCACGGTAGAGCACGGTAGATTTCGCAATCGCCCCCTGCCCGGCCCTGATACTGTAATCATTACAGTAAGACGCAGCAGCCGGGAACGTGGCACGGCGACGTCAGGGTGGACAACATGTTCTTCGACGGCGACCGGCTCAAGGTGGTCGACTTCCAGTTCGCCGCCCTCGGTGCCGGTGCCGCCGACATCGCCTATCTGGTCAGCCAGGGGGTACCGACCGAGGTACGACGGGGACACGACGAGGCGCTGGTTCGCGAATACCTCGCACGCCTGGGTGCACACGGCATCACCGACTACTCGTTCGACGAGGCTTGGCGCCATTACCGATTCGCCGTGGCGTACCTCATGGTCCTTCCCGTCATCACGCTGAACGGTTGGGACGCCATGCCGGAACGCTCCCGAGCGCTTTGCCTGAAGCTCACCGAGCGGGCCGCGGCGACCATCGACGACATAAACGCACTGGAGGTGTTCGCATGACTCGGTCCGCACGTGAAGTGGTCGATTGTACAACCTGGTCGTCTGGAACGAGCGCGACTTCGCGCTCGCCGAGGAGTTGATGGGCGATACCGTCATCCGCCACGACGTCGGTGAAGCACACACGCTCACCCATGAGCAAGCCGTCCAACGCATCGTGGACACATGGGAGATGTTCGATGAAATCCGCTTCGATCTGAGCCTTGTCGTCGCCGGGGACGACGGTGAATTCGTGGCAATCGTCTACGAGTCACCGATGACGCTTAAGGACGGCTCCAAGACAACGATCAGCAGCATGGAGATCTTTCGGGTCGTCGACGGCAGGATCATTGAGGTGTGGAATTGCGGTTACAAGCAAGGGGTTTGGCAATGAGTCAACGCGTACTCGACGAACTCGGTTACTACCTCTTGGCGGGTGCAGGCGGAGAAGGACCGGCGACGCTGATGGACGAGGCCCGCCGCGGCGAGGCGCTGGGCTTCGGCACGGCGTTCATATCCGAACGTTGGAACGTCAAGGAGGCTTCGTCGCTCGTCGGTGCGGCATGCGCGGTCACCAACCGGATGCAGATCGCCACCGCCGCAACCAATCACAACACGCGTCACCCGTTGATCACCGGATCCTGGGCGACCACGATGCATCGGCTGTCCCGTGGCAGGTTCACGCTCGGCATCGGCAGGGGAGTGGCGGCGATGTACGCCGCGTTCGGTGTGCCGTCGGTGACGACCGCACAGATGGAGGACTTCGCCCATGTTATGCGCCGGCTCTGGAACGGCGAGGTGATCTTCAACCACGACGGGTCGATCGGCAAGTATCAGGTGCTGTTCCTCGACCCCGACTTCAAGGAAGACATCCGGCTCGCCCTCGTCGCGTTTGGGCCCAACACTCTTGCACTGGGTGGCCGGGCTTTCGACGACGTGATCCTGCACACCTACTTCACGCCCGAGACCCTGCAACGCAGCGTCAAGACGGTAAAGGACGCCGCCGAGAAGGCTGGCCGCGATCCGGACAGCGTGCGGGTATGGTCGTGCTTCGCCACCGTCGGGGACCACCTGCCCGAAGAGCTGCGGTTGAAGAAGACCGTCGCGCGGCTGGCCACCTATCTACAGGGCTACGGCGACTTGATGGTCAGCACCAACAATTGGGATCCGGCTGTGCTGCAACGCTTCCGGGAAGACCCCGTCGTGACCTCGATACCGGGTGGAATCGACCACAAGGCAACGCCCGAGCAGATCGAGCACATCGCCGCGCTGATCCCCGACGAATGGCTGGAGCCGTCGGCAACCGGATCGGCAAAGGAGTGTGTCGATCGCATCCGCAAGGAGTTCGACTACGGTGCGGACGCGGTGATCATGCACGGGGCGACCCCTGACGAGCTCGAACCGATCGTCACCAGTTATCGCGAGCTGGGCCCACGCGCAAGCTGGGGAACGTAAAAGCGCGTGTCGTCGCGGCGTGTTGTGACACTTTGCGTCTGCTCGCGCAGAAATGCTAGGGCGTGATGACGGTGCGGCTGACCGGCTCGGCGGCGGCCTGCCTGCTGTAGATGCCGCGCTGCAGGGCGCTCAGTAGCGCGCTGCGCGTCTCCTCTGGGTGGATCAGGTCGTCGAAGCCGAGGTGCCCCGCCGAGCGGAACGACGCCTCCACCTCTGCTTTGCGAAGCTTGGCTTCCACGTCCTCCGCGGCGTGTGACGCCCGGCTGAGTGCTGCGGCGCTCATCGCGCCCATCGTTGCGCCGGGGTAGGCGAAGGTCGCGCTCTGGTTGTCGAATCCGAGCAGCGACATCACCATCGAGCCGAATCCGTAAGCCTTGCGCAACGTCACGTGCAGCTTCAGGGTGGTCGCGGCTGTCTGGGCGGCGAACATGCGGGCGCCGCTGCGCAGCACACCGCTCTTCTCCGAGCGGCTGCCGGGCAGCATGCCGGGGTTGTCGGCAAGGAAGACG
>JAVRPG010000598.1:0-3991 GCA_032162325.1 Mycobacterium sp.
GGTGCGTTGATGGTGACGGCGCTGGCGTTGATCCTCGACGCCGCGCTGGCTTTCGCCGTGTGGCTCTCGGTGCCTGGCACCGGCCGCATGCGGCGCATGCCCCAACCGTTGCTCGGTGACGAGATCGTGCTGGAAACAGAAGGAAACGCGCGCCCACCTTCTTCAAGCACTTCCGTAGGTCGCTACGAACGAGGCGATCCTTCGCCTACGGTGGAGGGGTGAGTGAAGCAGGTCGCTCTGATGTGACGGAAAGCGCCGGCGCACGCGAGGAGCACAAAGACGCGTGGTCGGCGATCTTGACCTGGCGTGCACATGACGTTTCCCGGATGGAGTCCGTACGGGTTCAACTGTCGGGCAACCGCATCAAGGCCTACGGCAGAATCGTCGCGGCCGCGACGGCATCGCACCCGGCCTTTTCCGCGTCCTACGACCTGGTGACCGACGAGGCAGGCGCGACCAAGCGACTGTCACTGAGCGTCACACTTGCCGAGCGCGAGCGGCAGTTGTCCATTGCCCGCGACGAAGAGAACATGTGGCTGGTTCAGCACCACACCGGCGAGTCGAAACGCGCCGCCTATGACGGCGCGCTGGACGTCGACGTGATCTTCAGCCCGTTCTTCAACGCGCTGCCGATCCGGCGCACCGGGCTCTATCAGCGGACCGAGTCGGTGACGTGCCCGGTGGTGTACGTGCGGATGCCCGAGCTGTCGGTGGATCCGGCTGTGATCAGCTACAGCAGTGCCCCAGAGGGGATCAAACTGCATTCTCCCGTCGCCGAGACCACGATCAGGGTCGACGACGAGGGCTTCATCCTCGACTACCCAGGGTTGGCAGAGCGGATCTGATCACCCCACCCGCACGACCCGCCGCGGCGAGCTCCTCGCGCCAGTTCTCCTCCCCGATCACGATGGTGACGATCTCGGGTCTGCTGAAGCTGTCGTAGCGGATGCGGGCGGCGTGACCTCCCTCGACCAGGTCGGTCAGCGGGCTCTTCGCGGCCAGCGCGTCGCGTGCATGGCCGAGCAGCCCGAGGGTGCGCTCCAGGACGGGCAGCAGTTGGTCGGCGTTGGCCTCGCACATGGCACGCACCAGATCCGGGGCGGTGGCCGCGACCCGGGTGCCGTCGCGGAATGAACCGGCGGCCAGCGCGAACGCCAGCGGAATCTCGCCCGCGGTGATCGCGAGCGCCTCGGCGAGCAGATGCGGCAGGTGCGAGATGGTGGCGGCGGCTGCGTCGTGCTCGTCGGAGCGGGCCGGGACGACGACGGAGCCGCAGTCCAGCGCGAGGTTCATGACCATCGTCCAGACGTCGGCGTCGACGTGGTCGTCAACGCTTATCACCCAGGGCGCACCGACGAACAGCCGGGGATTGCCGGCCGACCAGCCCGAGTGTGCCGTCCCGGCCATTGGATGGCCTCCGACGAATCGCTCGAGCAGTCCGAAGGATTGCACCTCCTCCAGCACCGCGCTCTTCACGCTGGTCACGTCGGTTAGGGGGCACTGCGGCGCGGAGTCGCCAACATGGCCCAGCATCAGCGGCAGCGCGGTCACCGGCACGGCGAGCGCGATCAGCGCGTTGCTGTCGGCGGCGCGCGCCAACGCCTCGTCGAGGTTCTCGGTGGCGTCGAACCCGTCGAATTTCGCCGCCTGCACGGCGTCGATGGAGCGGTTGTATCCGAATACCTCGCGCCCTGCCGCGGCGGCCGCACGCATTACGGAGCCCCCGATCAGACCAAGACCCACCACACAAACGGGTGTGTTTGTCACCCTCCAAGGTTGGCACATCGCCCGCATCGCCCGACGTCAGGCTTGGTGTCGATTGCTGGTCAAGGTCCGCCGTGGGCGACTACCGTAAGTGCATATGGGAGCACAGAGTGCACCGGCACAGGGCAAGGCCGCCGATATGCCCGACGGCTTCGGCGTTGCCGTCGTGCGCGAGGACGGCAAGTGGCGTTGCACGTCGATGCGCCGGGCCGCTCTGAACAGCTTGGCCGCCGCGGAAACCGAACTGCGTGAATTGCGTAGTGCGGGCGCTGTTTTCGGATTGCTGGACGTCGACGACGAGTTCTTCGTGATCGTGCGCCCTGCGCCGGCGGGAACGCGGCTGCTGCTGTCGGACGCCACCGCAGCGCTGGACTACGACATCGCCGCCGAGGTGCTGGAGAAGCTCGACAACGACATCTCCCAGGAGGAGCTCGAAGAGGCCGACCCGTTCGAGGAGGGCGACCTCGGCCTGCTGTCGGACGTCGGCCTGCCAGAGGCGGTGTTGGGGGTCATCCTCGACGAGTCGGACCTGTACGCCGACGAACAACTGGGCCGGATCGCGCGGGAGATGGGCTTCGCCGACGAGCTGTCGGCCGTGCTCGACCGCCTCGATCGGTGAGAACCGACGAAGACCTGATTAGGGCAGCACTCGACGCCGCGGGCAGCGCCGGCCCTCGAGACGTGCCGATCGGTGCGGTGATCGTCGCCGCCGACGGCACCGAACTGGCACGGGCCGCCAACAAGCGCGAAGAACTCGGGGACCCGACCGCGCACGCCGAGATCCTGGCGATGCGGGCCGCGGCTTCTGCATTGGGTGATGGCTGGCGGCTGGAAGGCACGACGATCGCGGTGACCGTCGAGCCGTGCACGATGTGCGCAGGCGCGCTGGTGATGGCGCGGGTGGCGCGGCTGGTGTTCGGCGCGTGGGAACCGAAGACGGGGGCGGTCGGGTCGCTGTGGGACGTGGTCCGCGACCGGCGGCTGACGCACCGCCCTGATGTCCGCGGGGGAGTGCTGGCCGACGAGTGCGCGGCGCCGCTGGAGGCGTTCTTCGCTAACCAGCGATTGAACTAGCGCCGTGATCTCCAAGTCGAGATCTGCCGTCGCGCAAAGCGCTTTCGATCTCTGACCACGTTTCCTTGACGATCCGTGACGCCGGCTGCAGATCGGTGATGCGTGAGGACACTTGGCCGGTGTTGGCGACGCTGGCGTCCATGTCACCTTCGAAGTAGAGGTCGGTGATCCGGCCGAGCAGCTGCACGTCCGGGTCGGCCGCGGCCACGCGGGACGCGAGCCCCGTTCGCAGCACGCGCATCGTCGGGTTGCCGGGAATGTCGAGCATTACCGTGCCGTCGTCGTTGGCCGCCATGATCGCGTTCTTGAAGTTCGCGTGCACGGCGGCTTCATGGCTGGCCAGCATCCGGGTGCCCATCTGCACACCCTCGGCGCCAAGGACAACGGCGGCCGCGGCGGACCGCGCGTCGCATATCCCACCTGCCGCGATGATCGGCAGGTCGACGCGGTCGGCGATGAGGGGGAGCAGGACCATCGTCGAGGCGCCGAGAGCCGATTTGAAACCGCCGCCCTCCACGCCCTCGACCACCAAGGCATCGACGCCGGCGTCCGCAGCCTTCATCGCGCCCTTCAGCGATCCGACGACGTGGACGACGGTCATGCCTGCCTCGTGCAGCCGGGCGGTGAACAGGGCCGGGTCACCCGCGGAGGTGAACACGTGCCGAACCTCGGCAGCGACGATCTCGTCGACGATGGACGGATCGCGCTTCCAGCCCTGGATCATCAGGTTCGCCGCCACCGGCCGGTCGGTGAGTTCACGCACCCGGCGCAGGTCAGCGCGGCCTTCCGCGGTCAGCGTCTCGATCATGCCCAGGCCGCCGCCCTCGGAGACCGCGGCGGCCAGTTCCGCCCTGGCGATGTAGGTCATCGGTGCCTGGACGACGGGGTACTCGACATCGAGCAGGGCTTGGATGCGGTTCGTCACCGCTTCATTCTCTGCCAGCCCCTGATCGCGCAGCGATTGGATCAGCTGAGTGGTGGGCCGGTAAGCTGCCACGCGGTGGCGTGTCCGAGCGGCCTAAGGAGCACGCCTCGAAAGCGTGTGACGGGTAACCCCCGTCCGAGGGTTCAAATCCCTCCGCCACCGCCATTACCGTAAACCTGTTTCAACAGGTCAGCGGTACTTTTGATGTTTGCTAGCGGACATCCTCTG
>JAVRPG010000599.1:0-12595 GCA_032162325.1 Mycobacterium sp.
AAGACCTTCTGGCCGGACATGACGCCATCAGTCAGGTTTTCGCCATCGGTCTGACCGACGAACGATGGGGTGAAATCGGCTGCGTGGTTGTGGTGCCGTCACCGGGTGCCGTCCTCGACGAGGAGGACGTCTTGCAGATCTGCCGCGAGAAGCTCGCGAAGTTCAAGGTACCGAAACGGGTCGCCTTCTACCGGCCTGAGAGTCTCCCGACGACTCCGACCGGCAAGGTGCAGAAGTACAAGCTGGCTCAACAGTTGGCCCACTGACAGACGTTGTCGGGCGCGGGGTCAGGCGAGGTAGTCCTTCAGTGCGCCGAGATGGTTCACCCGTTCCCCAATGCGTGCCGAACAACGAGTTGTAGAAGTTCGTGCCGCCCGTCGAAGTCGCGGAGACTTGTCGATCGTCGCGCGGAAGTCGGCGGCATGGGTGCTCGGCATACCGACTTTCATCGGTACCTCCGACCGCTGTCGACGCAACGTTGCTGACACCCGCGCAGAATCTAACAGATACTAAAAATCTTCCCCGTGAGCCCTCCAACGCCTTTGAATAAGCTCGATAGTGGTCTAATATGTATTAAATACTACTGACTGATGGCCGCTCCCGGAGAGGAAAGCTACCGTGACCTCAGCCCGGCTACACGCCACCACGCCCGCGTCGATGTGCGATGCTCCCGAGGACGTGGCTGCGTGGCTCGCGACCCACTGCGGCTACACCGGCGGACCGGTCGCCATCAACCGGGTCGGCTTCGGGCAGTCCAACATCACCTCAGTGGTGACCGGCACCTGCGGTCAGCAATGGGTTCTACGCGAACCGCCCCCGGGCCCGCACGCCAGCACCGCTCACGATGTCCACCGTGAAGCCCGCATCATGCGCAACCTCGCCGAAAGCGGAATACCCGTCCCGCATGTCGTCGGCACCGGCACCACGCCCAGCGGCTCGCGATTCTTCGTCATGGAACGGGTCGCCGGCGCGCCCGCTCCCCCATATTCCGAAACCTTCGACGGCGACGGCGAATCCTTCGCGCCCCACCACTACGAGCAGTTGATGATGGTCAACGGTGCGGTGCGAGTGGACGATGTGTTGTCGGCGGTCACCGGGCACGGGCTGCGGGACCACTCCTGGGGTCCGCGGTCGTGGCAGGCTCCGTTCTTCTATCGCTGGGTTCACGGGTCGACCCGAGGCCTGGGATTCATGGGGGCCTACTTCGGCAGTGCCGATGGAGCCGACCGATGGGGTGGATTCGTTTGGGACGGCGACACTCTGCACATCTGCAATGACGTCGCGGTGTCGACCGAGCGCGACTCCGCACAAGAACCGCAGGCGCTGCACGTCGCGTTGACTTCGGGCAAGCGCCACTGGGAGTTCCGCGGCGATGTCGGAACGGTGGTACCGCTGCGCCACCGACGCGGCAACGGTGGAGCCGCCAGCGCGACCCGCATTGCGGAAGCAGCCACGATGTGGACTTGCGCCAGCGGAACGATCTTGCACGGAATGGCTGAATACCTCGACCAACTCAAAGACGGCGTGCCCGTCGGACTACGAATATGAGGGACCGCTGGTGAGCAATGTGACGACAGATGCGCCGTCGATCGTCCGGTACATGGCCTGATGACTATCGAAATCCATGGCGACCCAGTGTCAACGGCGAAAGATCTCTACCGGGCGCTCGCCGGCGGCGACCGCGAGGCCCTCGCCACGCTGCTGCGCCCCGACTTCATCGGCCACGCAGCTGAAGGCTTGCCCCTCGGCATGGGTGGCGAACACCGCGGCGCGGAGGCCATGCAGCGCGACCTGTGGTGGCAGATCGGCCGGCACTTCAGCGTGGAGGCACAGCCCGAGGAATTCCGAGAACTCGACGACGGCCGACTCTTCGTCGCCGGACGCTATCGCGGCGCCGCCCGCAAATCGGGCCGAGCGCTCGACGCGGAGTTCATCCACATTCTGCAGCTTGACGCCGACGGTCGTATCGCCGGCCTCCATCAACTCACCGATACCGCCGCGTGGATCGAAGCGCTGGGCGATCAAGCGTCGCTGGAAACGATCGACTATTCGGTACGCGACGGCGTGGCGACGGTTTGTCTGAATCGGCCCGAGGCGCGCAACGCCATCGATCTGCGGATGGGCGAGGAATCGCTGGTCGTCGCTCGCCGGATCGCCGCCGACCCGGCCGTGCGGGCGGTCCTGATCTGTGGCAACGGGCCGTCGCTGTCAGTTGGTGGGGACATCGGTTACTTCCTCGAGTCTCCGCCGCAGGAGTTCGGGAATCTGTTCGCCCGCATGACGACTCCATTCCATGAGGCCTTCCGGATACTGAGCCGCATCGACGCACCCATCGTCACCGCTGCCCACGGGGCCGTCGCCGGCGGCGGACTGGGCTACGTCTACACCGCCGACATCGTCCTCGCCGCCGAGGGAACCAAATTCGTCACCGCGTTCGCCGGGATCGGCTTGTCCGGGGACGGCGGCGGCACCTGGCATCTGCCCCGGCTGATCGGACCGCGTCGCGCTGCGCGCGCATATCTGGAGAACAAGCCGATCACCGCCACCGACGCCGTCAACTGGGGCCTGATCAATGAGATCGTGCCCGCCGAAGAGTTGCGCCAACGTGCAACCGCGGTCGCGACCGGTCTGGCCCAAGGTCCCACCCGGGCGTTCGCCCGGATGCGGACCCTGTTGCGCGAAACCTGGAGCAACGACCTCTCCGCGCAACTACTGGCGGAGACCGAGGGAATCAAAGCCACCGGCGACACCGTCGACGCCGCCAACGCCATCGCCAGTTTCGCCGCGAAGCGCACACCCCAATTCGGAGGCAAATAGAAATGTCTGGGCTCGTCGCAGATTCGCTTGAGCACAAGGCGATTCGCGAAAGCGTCGCGGGTATCGCGGCGCGCTATGGCGCTGAATACTTCTTGGAACGAGGCCGCAGCGGAGGCGGAATCGAGGAGCTGTGGAAGGACCTCGGCGTGTCCGGCCTGCTGGGGGTGCACCTGCCCGAGGAGTACGGCGGCGGGGGCGGCGGCATGGCGGAAGCCGTCGTCGTCGTCGAGGAGCTGGCAGCCAACGGGATGCCGATGCTCATATGGGTCATCTCGCCGGCCATCTGCGGCAGCATCCTCGCTCACCACGGATCTGAAGACATGAAACGCCAGTGGCTGCCCGAGTTGGCAGACGGCTCCCGGAAGATGGCCTTCGGACTGACGGAGCCAGACGCGGGATCCAACAGTCATAAGGTCGCCACGACCGCGCGGCGCACCAAGGGTGGCTGGAAGATCTCGGGCTCCAAGTACTACATCTCGGCGGTCGACCAGGCCGACGCTGTCCTGCTCGTCACCAAGGATGCCGATCACTCGACACCAGACAAAAGCGCATTGTCACTGTTCGTCGTGCCCACCGACAGTCCGGGTCTCACGTTCCAGAAGATCGAGACGTCAATCGTCTCACCGGACAGCCAGTTCACCGTGTTTCTCGACGACGTCGAAGTCGGTGCGGACGCCTTGGTCGGCACCGCAGGTAACGGGATGCGCCAAGTCTTCGCCGGCTTGAACCCGGAACGGATTCTCGTCGGTGCCATCTGCGGCGGGGTGGGGCGGTACGCCATTGCCAAAGCAGCCGACTACGCCAAGCAGCGTCAGGTGTGGTCCACCCCGATCGGTGCCCACCAGGGGATCGCGCACCCACTCGCCGAATCACACATCGCCGTTGAACTGGGTCGACTCGCCACCATCCGCAGTGCCGAACTGTTCGACGCCGGTGAATACGCGGGGGAGGCGGCCAACATCGCCAAGTTCGCAGCCTCTGAAGCAGCCCTCAAAGCACTCGATCAGGCGATTCAGACCCACGGGGGCAACGGATTGGCCCTGGAGTACGGACTCTCTGAGCTGTGGTTCATCACCCGCCTCATGCGGACCGCCCCGGTCAGCCGCGAGATGGTGCTCAACTTCGTTGCACAGACCTCACTGGGCCTTCCCCGGTCCTACTGATCACAGTCCAAACCCGAAGGAAAGCAGCATGACCGAAATGCAGCAGTTCGACGCCGTCGTCATCGGAGCGGGCGCCGGTGGTTTGTTTACCGCAGCCCGGCTCGCCCACCGCGGTTACCGGACATTGGTCGTCGAACGCCTCGATAAGGTCGGCGGGCGTGCCTCGACCGACGACATTGACGGATTCAAGGTCAACACCGGCGCCATCGTCATCGAAGTCGGCGGGATCACCCAGCAGACGTGCGAAGCAGTCGGTGCACCCTTCGACATTCGGGAACCGCAGCCGCCGATTCTGTACCGGATCGCAGGCAAAGACGTCGACGTCACCGGTGGCGGTTGGGGTTTTCTGCTGAGCAAGCTGACTCGTCAGGGCGCCAAGCTCGTCAAGGGAATTGGCGCCGCCCGATCGGATTCGGGTCTGCCCGAAGATGAACTCACCACCGCTGAGTGGGTCTCTCGGTACACCAAGAACGAAGGGGTCCACGGGATCTTCCGCAACATGTGCGCCTCGGTTTTCGCCGTCGGCTCGGAGGACTTACCGGCGCGGGTGTTCCTCACATACTTCACCCGCAAGAGCGCGTTCAAACGCTTCGGGTTCCACCCGGAGGGCACGATCGGATTGTGGCGGGGTCTGGCCAAGGTCGTCGAGTCGCACGGCGGTGAGGTCTGGTTGAACACCGCTGTCACCAAGATCCTCGTTGAAGGCGACACGGTGACCGGCGTGCGTGTGGTGCGCAACGCCGAGAACCTCGAGATCACATCACCCATTGTGGTCAGTGATGTCGGTCCTGCCGCGACGGTGGGGTTGATCGGAGACGACAATGTTCCTGCCGAGTATTGCGAGCTGGTGCGGCGCGGTGATCGGCCCACCGCAATGATCTCTGTCAACTTCGTCAGTCAGGACAGGCTGGTCGACATTCCCGGCATGCTGAGCTTCGCCAAGTCGCGCCGCCTGGCCTACATCGCCAACTTCACCGACACGTGCCCCGAAATGGCGCCTGAGGGTTGGAATCTCTATGTGGGTACCGCCGTCCCGAAGCCATCGGTCGGTGAATTCGACGCAGACGCCGAAACCGAGTTGCTGCTGCAGGACCTGCGGGACGCGATCGACGGCTTTGATCAGCGCGCACGGATTCTCAATATCGCGGTCACCCGTGACGGGTGGCCGCCACAGCGTGCCGTCGCGGGATTCGACCTCCCTCGCGACACGCCGTTCACCGGGCTGTGGAACGTCGGCGATGCCGTCAAGGAGTACGCGAACGGCGGCACCACTGCCTGCGCCGAGACCGCCGAGCTAGTGGTAGACGAGATCGCGTCCACCTTCTCCCTGACGGGCATTCCATGACCTGGCCGGCAGCTGGCTCGCAGCGACGAATTGCCTGCCGCACGCCGACGTGTGCTGCGCAACTTCGGCGGTTGACTGTGGCCGCGATCATACGTACGCTAATTTTTAATACAGAATAATTAATGTGGCAAACGGACGGACCACGGTGCGTAGCTCAGGGTCAGTGCGAGTTGGCAATCCGCATACTGGCCATACCGAAGATGGCATTTCGGCGTGAACCAGCGCAGAGCGCTGATCCGCCATCCGGATCTCGAATCGACAGTAGAAACCGTGCACTACGATGAAACATAGGGAGTGAGAACGATGGGGTTCCATGACTCGGCGGAGGTCACCAAGTACATCGGCGGCATCTTCGAAACCGCGTTCGCCGACCCGGAAATCGGGCCGAAGCTCGTCGAGACCGGACTGGTTGTGGCGTTCGACTTCACGGAGCCCGAAGCGTTGGTGGTGGTCGACATGCCCAACAAGGTCGTCAGTGGTGAACACAACGGTCAGTCGCCGTCGGCGACGATGGCCATGACCGCCGACACGGGGAACGCGTACTGGCAGGGCAAGGTGAATCTGCCGATGGCGATGGCCAAGAGGAAAGTCAAAGTGGACGGCAATGTGGCCAGTCTGTTGAAGCTGGCGCCGCTGGGAAAGAAGCTGTATGCGGGATACATTCAGCGACTCAAGGATGACGGCCGCGAAGACCTGCTCGTCTAGCGCGCATGTACCCGGGAACTCACGCACAAATCTCGCCCGACCGGGCCGCGGTCGTCATGTCCGACTCCGGAAGGACGATGACCTACCGCCAACTCGACGACAACTCGGCGCGTTTGGCATCTGCCCTGTACGAACTCGGACTTCGCAAAGGCGACGTCATTGCGGTGCTATCCGACAACGCTCCGGAGGCATTCGAAATATACTGGGCGGCAATCCGATCCGGGCTCTACGTAACGTTCGTCAACTGGCACCTGTCGGGCGAAGAGGCGGCCTACATCGTGCAAGATAGTGGTGCGACTGTGCTCATTGCCTCGGGCAGGGTCGAGCAGCTCAGCGAGCAGGTGGCCGAGCTGATTCCCGAGCTGAACAGGTACGCGTTCGGAATTCCGATCACCGGCTATGACTCCTACGCCGATCTGCTGGCATCGGCCGGTCCCCGGCTGTCAGACCAGCCGCGCGGAGCAGAAATGCTGTACTCGTCGGGCACCACGGGGCGCCCCAAGGGAATCAAGCCGCCGCTGCTGCCGATCCAGGTGGACGAACCTGGCGACGGCATCACTGGTCTGCTGGCCCAGGGATTCGGGTTCACCGCCGAGGATATCTACCTCTCGCCGGCCCCGGTTTACCATGCCGCCCCGCTGAAATGGTGCGCCGGTGTGCAGGCATTGGGCGGGACCGTGGTGGTCATGGAGCGTTTCGACGCCGAGAGCACGCTCGCGATGATCGAACGGTACCGCGTCACCGCTACCCAGATGGTGCCCACCATGTTGGTGCGGCTGCTCCAGTTGCCCGATACCGTTCGCGCCAAGTACCAGACGTCGTCGCTGCGACTGGTCGTGCATGCGGCAGCGCCGTGCCCGCCGGACGTGAAGGAAGCGATGATCGCCTGGTGGGGCCCGATTCTCAGCGAGTACTACGGCGCCACCGAAGGCCACGGGATCACGTTTATCAACACGGCTGAATGGCAGCAGAAACGCGGCTCGGTCGGCAAAGCGGCACTGGGAGTGCTGCACATCTGTGACGACGACGGGGCGGAACTGCCCGCCGGCGACTCCGGGATGGTCTACTTCGAGCGGGACGCACCAGCATTCATCTATCACAACGATCCCGAAAAGACAGCCGAGTCAAGGCATCCCGATCAGGACAACTGGTCGACTGTCGGTGACATCGGCTATCTCGACAGCGATGGCTACCTCTTCCTGACCGACCGCAAGGCCTTCATGATCATCTCCGGCGGTGTGAACATCTACCCGCAGGAAATCGAGAATGTTCTCGCCCTACACCCCGCAATCCTGGACGTGGCGGTGATAGGTATTCCCGACCCCGAGATGGGTCAGCAGGTCAAGGCCGTGGTGCAGCTCCGTGCGGGCGTCGAACCGTCCGATGATCTGGCACACGCGATCATCGCCTACGTCCGGGAGCGCCTGGCGCATTTCAAGGCTCCGCGGTCAGTCGACTTCGTC
Organism: Mycobacterium sp.; assembly: GCA_032162325.1. Classification (GTDB taxonomy): domain Bacteria; phylum Actinomycetota; class Actinomycetes; order Mycobacteriales; family Mycobacteriaceae; genus Mycobacterium. The sequence goes on from JAVRPG010000599.1 coordinate 7,494, forward strand.
GATGAACTGCCGCGGTCGGCGACCGGCAAGCTCGTGAAACGAACCCTGCAAGCCCGCTACCAGGAGGCACACGCATGACAATCGAAGCCGCCCAGGAAACAACCCGTCCGCCTTTCGATCCGGTGAGCATCTCGCCGATCGGCTTCTGGGAACTCACCGCTGAGGAACGGGAGAAGTCGTTCAAGATTCTGCGTGACGAACGTCCGGTCAGCTGGCATCCGCCCATTGAGGGCGCGCTGATGGCCGCGGAGATCGACGGCGTGTGGGCGGTGACCCGACTCGAGGACATCGCGTATGTCAGCAAGAACCCCGAGCTGTTCTGCTCGGGGAGGGGTGTGATGATCGAGGCGGTCCCGGACGACATTCTCGATGCGGCACAGTCTTTCCTGGCGATGGACGGTGCGCGGCACTCGACGCTGCGCCGGCTGATCAGTTCGGTGTTCACCCCGCGTCAGGTGGCGAAGATCCAGGATCAGATCAAGCGGCAGGCCACCCGGATCGTCGACGACCTGCTCGCCACCAAGGAGGGTGACTTCGTCGAGCGGGTATCCAAGCGATTACCGATGTGGACGATCTACGAAATGCTCGGCTTGCCAGCGGAATTGCGCGACGAGGCGGTGCATAATGCCGATGGGATGGTGTCGTGGGCGGACGCCGACGTGGCTGCAGGTCGTGAACCCGGTCAGGTTCTGAACGATTCCCTGGTCGGGCTGCTCACGACCGGGCTGGAATTGGCTGAACAGCGCCGTGCTCATCCCGAGTCCGATTTGATGACCCTGCTGGTGCAGGCCGAGATCGAGGGTCGGACGCTGACCGATGACGAGCTGGGCGCGTTCTTCGTGTTGCTCTCGGTGGCCGGCAACGACACCACCCGCAACACCATGACCTTCGCGACCATGGCCCTGCAGCAGTTCCCTGAACAGCGGGCACTGCTCGTCGACGACTTCGACGGCAACATCGGCCAAGCGGTTGAGGAATTCGTCCGCTGGGCAACTCCGGTGATGACGTTTCGTCGAACGGCTACCCGGGACACCGTGCTGCACGACCAGCAGATCTCCGAGGGCGACTGGGTGATGATGATGTACTCATCGGGCAACCGCGACGAGCGAGTGTTCGCCGATCCCAACACCTTCGACATTCGGCGCAAACCCAACGCGCACGTGGCGTTCGGCGGTGGCGGGTCACACTTCTGCATGGGTGCGTTCCTGGCCAAGATGCAGTTGGAGTCGTTCTTCCGCGAGTTGATCTTCCGCGCCCCCGGCCTGCGCGTCGGCGAACCCGAGTATCTGACCGGCAACTTCATCCGCGCAGTCAAGTCCCTGCCGTACACCCTCGACTGATAGGGGAGACCGTGTCTGACTTCGAAGGCAAGCGCTATGTCGTCACCGGTGCCGCATCCGGTATCGGCGACGCCGTGGCCGAGCAGTTGCTCGGCGCCGGCGCGGAGGTGTATTGCCTGGACCGCAACACGCCGTCCGCCGCGGTCACCCGTCACATCGAGGCGGATCTCTCCAACCCCCGCAGCATCGACGCCGCCGTCGAGCAGCTCGACGGCGGCTTCGACGGATTGATGAACGTGGCGGGCATCCCCGGCACCGCACCCGGCGATCTTGTCCTCGCCGTGAACAGCCTGGCCGTGCGACACCTCACCGAATCATTTTTCGAACGCCTCGTCCCGGGCGCGACGGTGACCATCGTGTCGTCCATCGCCGGATTTGGCTGGCCGCTGCGGCTCGACGTCATCCGCGACCTGCTGGCCACCGACACCTTCGAGGACGGCGCCTCCTGGTTCAAGGAGAACCCGCAGCAGGGCAACGCCTACAACTTCTCCAAAGAGGTCACCACCGTCTACACCATGTCGATGGGTCTCGCCATGGCCGAAATGGGTCTGCGTATCAACGCGGTGTTGCCCGGCCCAGTCGAAACGCCGATTCTGGTCGACTTCGAAGAATCGATGGGCAAGGACACAATTGACGGCCTGAAGGAGATGCTCGGTCGGCACGCCGATCCCGGCGATATCGCTGCCGCGGTGCTCTTCCTGGCCTCCGATGCCGCGAAATGGATCAACGGCCACGCGCTGGTGGTCGACGGCGGCATCACCGGGGCGGTGGCGACCGGCGTCGTCCCCGCACCCGAAATCTAGAGGGAGACATCGTGGTAATTCAGTCGCCGCACCAGCAGGACGCTCACACCGACGTTGCCGATGTGCTCCCCGATCTGCGCCGGGTGTTCGCCGGCGGGCGCACCCGCGACCTGCAGTGGCGCCTGGATCAGTTGGCCGGTATCGAACGCCTCTGCGTGGAGGCGGAGTCGCGGATCGCCGCGGCGCTGGCTGAGGACCTCGGTCGCTCCGCGGTCGAGGCGTGGCTCGGCGATGTGAATGCCACGAAAGGTGAAGCGGCGTACGCGCGCAAGCATCTGAAGAAGTGGATGCGGCGCAAGCGGATGCCGCTGCCGCTGAACCAGCTGCCTGCGCGCGGCTGGGTGCAGTACGACCCGTTGGGTGTGGTGCTGATCATCGGTCCGTGGAACTACCCGCTGTACCTCAGCCTGGGTCCGCTGGTCGCGGCGGTGGCGGCCGGTAGCTGTGCGGTGATCAAACCGTCCGAGCTGGCGCCGGCGACCTCAGCGCTGCTCGCCCGTCTGGTGCCGGAATACCTTGACGCTGAGGGTGTCCGGGTGGTCGAGGGCGATGGTCAGACCACCCAGGATCTGCTGGCGCAGGGATTCGACCACGCCTTGTTCACCGGCGGCACCGAGATCGGCAAGAAGATCATGGCCGCGGCCGCGCCAACCCTGACGCCGGTCACGCTGGAGCTCGGCGGTAAGAGCCCGGTGATCGTCGCCCCCGACGCCGACCTCGACATCGCTGCGCGGCGCATCGCCTGGGTGAAACTGATGAACTCCGGGCAGACGTGCATCGCGCCGGACTACGTGCTGGCCGACAGATCGATCGTCGACGAATTGGTCGCCAGGATCGTGGCGAACATTGCCGAGTTCCGGGCGCAAGAGTCCAACCCTTCGCTGCGGATTGTCAACGAGCGACAGTTCGATCGGTTGGTGGCGCTGATCAGTGCGACCGAGGGGACGGTCGTCACCGGTGGCGGCTCGGATCGGTCCACTTTGCGGGTGGAGCCGACCGTGATCGTCGACCCCCCAGCCGACGACGCGGCGATGGTCGATGAGATCTTCGGTCCGGTGCTGCCGATCCTGGGTATCGACTCCACCGAAGCTGCCGTCGCCTTCGTCACTGCCCGGCCGAAGCCATTGGCGCTCTATGTGTTCACTGCGTCATCGCGGCTGGGCCGGGACCTGATCGACCGCATCCCGTCCGGGGGCGCGGTGATCAACCACGTCGCGATGCACTGCCTGGTTCCGCAGTTGCCCTTCGGCGGAGTGGGCGCCAGCGGAATGGGCGCCTACCACGGCCGGTGGGGTTTCGAGGCGCTGAGCCACCGGCGGGCGGTGCTGTCCAAGCCGGCCAAACCCGATCCCCGGATGATCTATCCGCCGTACACCGATCGGGCGGTCAAGATCATGCGCAGGCTGTTCTGACATCACACGATCGCGCCGGGTCGAATACAAACCCGATTTCTATGCCACATTAAATGCCTGTGAGAGGGAGTTGTAAACGCATGTCTGGACTTGAAGGCAGGGTCGTGATCATCACCGGCGCCGGCGGCGGGCTGGGCCGGGAGTACGCCCTGCTGCTCGCGCAGGAGGGTGCGCGCGTAGTCGTCAACGATCTCGGGGGAGCACGCGACGGCACGGGGTCGAGCGAGACGATGGCCGACGGAGTCGTCGAGGAGATACGGGCCCACGGCGGTACCGCGATCGCGAACTACGACAGCGTCGCCACCGAATCAGGCGCACAGGCCCTGGTCGCCGCAGCGCTCCACGAGTTCGGCGTCCTCGACGGCGTGGTCAACAACGCCGGGATCCTTCGCGACGGTGCGTTCCACAAGATGAGTCCCGCGAACTGGGACGCGGTGCTCCAGGTGCACCTCTACGGCGGCTTCTACGTCACGCGCGCCGCGTGGCCACATTTCCGCGAGCGCGGCTTCGGCCGCATCGTGATGGCCACCTCCACCAGCGGGTTATATGGCAATTTCGGTCAGGCGAACTACGGTTCAGCCAAACTGGGCCTGGTCGGCCTGGTCAACACGCTCGCGATTGAAGGTGCTAAGTACGGCATCCTGGCCAATGCCGTGGCGCCGATGGCCGCGACCAGAATGACCGCCGATGTCGCTCCGCAGGACGTCCTCGACAAGCTGTCCACCGCTCACGTCGCGCCGGTCGTCGGTTACCTTCTCAGCGATCAATGCACTGACACGGCGAGCGTGTTCGTCGTCGGGGGTGGCAGGGTCCAGCGGGTCGCTCTGTTCCAGAACAAGGGTGTGGAGTTCGTGGAGCCGCCAACTGTCGACGAACTCACCGAGCGTTGGTCGGAGGTCGCCGATCTCGGCGACGTCAAACTCGGCACCAATCCCGTCGGGTAGCCGCGCACGCCGCGTGCTCCGACCTCTGGCATCGATGGTCCCGAGTGTCGCGCAATTCGGCCGCCAGCAAATGTTGACGTAGATTTTTATAGACGTTAGATTAATTTATCGGTATATCGCCGTGCCGAAGAATGCCAAAGGAGCGAGCAATGCCGACTCGCATACTCACGCTGTGCGCCTGGGCGGGCCCGGCCACTGTCGTCGTCGCCCTCATCGGATGGCTCATCGCCGGCGTGCTGCCCGTGCCGCTCGGCCCGGATAGTTCCGTCGAGGAGGTCGTGAGCTTCTACAGCCACGACACCCGCGTACTCGCCGGCCTGGTCATCTCCTGTATCGGCGTTAGCTTCGTGTTCCCACTCATCGCTGTCATCGCCGTGCACATGGTTCGCATGGAGGGGCGCACGCCGATCCTGACATTCCTTCAGTTGATCACCGGCGCAGCGACAGGCGTCCTGTTGCTCATGCCGTTGTTGCTGATGACGACGATCGCCTTCCGACCTGATCGCAACCCCGAGTTGACTGTCACGCTCAACGACATTGCGTGGCTGCTGTTCATCACGCCCATCGCGCCGTTCATGATTCAGAACGTGGCGATAGGCGTCG
>JAVRPG010000600.1:0-3697 GCA_032162325.1 Mycobacterium sp.
AGCAATAGCGGTGCTTTTCGGTGTCTTCTGTCTGGCCGCCGCGCTCAATGAAGGCATCGTCGGTTCGGTGTCATCGTCTCGGGGCTGGCGGATACTGCACTGGCTTCTGGCCGTCATGTTCGTGATCATCGGTGTGCTGTCGCTCGCTAATTTCGCTTACACGTTCGTCACCTTGGCCGCCGTCATCAGCTTCTATTTTGTGTTCCGGGGCGGGTTTGACATCGCGATGGCATTGGCGGGTAACCGATTACCCGGCTGGTGGGTGATGGTGATCGTTGGTCTCATCGAGCTTGGATTAGGGTTCTGGGCCGCAGGGTCATGGAACGTATCGGTGGTGCTTCTGGTCGCATGGGTGGCCGCGGCCGCTCTGGTTCACGGCATCGGCGAAATCGTTCTGGCCCTCCAGGTTCAAGGTGGGCGCCGCGACGTCGCCGCCGCCGAAGGGCTCGCTGATCAACTCGGGGGTTCCAATACCCACCCGGAAACCAGCGCAGCGGTTCGGCGGCCGTAACCCGTCGGTCTGGACACGAAAATGGTCATGGCAACAAGCATCGAATTCGCCCCCCGATGGTGGATTCTGCGCGCACGCACCCGCAATCCGCTGGTACGTGCAATCGACCGACTCGAGCTGCTGATTATGGCGCTCGGATTCGTGGCTATTCTGGTCACCGCCGCGTGTGCGGGCGCCCTCGGGACAGCCGTATACGATGCGCGCAGCCGCGTATACATCGAGCAGGCCCAGACGACCCGTTCCGTGACCGGCACGGCCATCGAGGACAGCACGGCGACGACGGTCAACGCCCGCTGGCAGGCACGAACCGGATGGCACCGGGATCGCACTGTCAAGACCGGTGATCTGCTGACGATTTGGGTGGACCGTGACGGCAAGCCGGTCGAGGCGCCGGCGCCGACATCGCGAGCCGGCGTGGAGGCGGTCGGTGTCGCCCTTGCGGCATGGCAGACCGTGACCATTGTCGTGGCCGGATGGGTCTGGTGGACACACTCGCACCTTGACCGCCGCCGCGATACCGCCTGGGAACGCGACATCCAATCCCTCATTGGCGATGACGGGGGACGGACAAACCGTCAACCATGACAGTTGGATGGCCCACCGACACCCCCGATGCATGCAATGCGCAGGGCCGAGTTGAGCGACAACTGCGCCAGCCCGTGGACGACGGCGCTGAAGGGCGGCTGGGAAGGGAACTGACATGACGCGCGCTCCCGCAACGTGGGTCGCACCCGGCATAGAGCTCTTTGTCCTAGGCGACGACGGAGCGCTGTGGCACCTGTGGCAGTCGGCTCCCGGCGACGACTGGTCGGGCTGGGCCTCACACGGCGCACCGCCTGGAGTCTTTCTAAATGACCAGCACGTGCCGACCATTGGGAACCCGCTCCGCCGACGTTGCCGTTTTCGCCGTCAACACCCCGGGCGACAAAGCGCAGACCGTGTGAGCAGCAGCCTGCAGGCCAGCGGCTACAAGGTCGTCCCCAATAAGATCGGGACCGGCCCCGCTCAGTGAAACATCGCGACTGCGCGGACATTTCAGCTGCTGGACGGATGATCGATTTGGATACCGCGTCGATGCGAGCGCTCTACGACGAGCACGGCGCCGCCTTGTGTCGCTATGCCGTGCGGCTGACTGGTGATCGGGCACGCGCCGAGGATGTGGCGCAGGAGACGTTGCTGCGGGCATGGCGGCACCCCGAGGTATTCAAAGACAGCGAGAGGTCGGTGCGTGCGTGGCTATTTACGGTTACCCGCAACATGATCATCGACGAGCGCCGCAGTTTACGGTTCCGTTGCGAAGCCTGCGAGCTTGACGGCTCGGGTACACCCGACCACGCCGGCGCGGACGAGGTCAACGCCGCGCTGGACCGGCTGCTGATCCGCGATGCGCTGGCGAAGCTCTCGCCGCAGCACCGCGCCGTGATAGTGCGCTCGTATTACCTGGAGTGGACGACCGCGCAGATCGCCGACAATCTCCGAATTCCCGAAGGCACCGTGAAGTCGAGGCTGCACTACGCACTGCGGGCGCTCCGGCTCACACTGCAGGAAACATGAGGGCGTTATGACGCAGAAGTCGTCACGGCAGCCCGACTGGATACCGGTCGGGGCTTCTGCGAGCGGCGCTTCGGATGAGGAAGTAAGGCACGCGTCGATGGGGGCACGTTTGCTGTCGCTGTTGTTGCGGCCAACACCCCGGCCCCTGGGGCTCGGGCTCGCGGCCGCCTTGGCGTTCGTTGCGGCCGAGACCCTGGTGCTCTACCCGCTCGAACAGCTCACCGCTGAGACCGCTCTGGTTGTGGTCTACCTGCTCGGCGTCGTGGTCGTCGCGATCGGATGGGGTTTCTGGCTGGCGGCGGCCACGTCGCTAGCCAGCGCCCTGGCCTTCGACTACTTCCATGTACCGCCGGTCTTTAGCTTCATCCCGACGCGGACCGAGGACACGGTGGCACTTGCCGTCTTCGTACTCATTGACGTCCTCGCCATGATTTGCCTCCGCGCCGGTCAACCCGAACGACCGCTCCTTCAGGATCGGGTCGCGCCCGTTCCACAGGGCCAGCGCCACGCACAACCGCTGCTCGATGTCGCAGAAACCCGCGAGTCCGTCCTCACCCCAGCGGTAGGCACGTGAGCGCGCGTGATCATGCGGCAGATAGTTCCAGGCGTCGCCGTCGGCACTGTAGTCCTCTCGGACTGTGCCCCACTGCCTTTCGATAGGGCCCCCACAGATACCAGTCACTGGCCTGCCGCAGTCCCAGGTCGAGTCGGCCGAAGCCGTCGACCCGCTGTCGCTCCGCACCGGCGCTGGCGGTCATCTCTCGTCAGCGGCGTTAACCGGATGACGAACCGAGCGCGATTGCGCTGGCTCGCGAATACATGGCACTGAGCACCGCCGACTCGGCTGCATCGATCGTGGCCTGCACGAAATCTATGGCATCCAATGCGTCATCCTCGGCCATCTCGGCGTCGGTTTCGGCAAGCCGCGCGTCGAGGTGGTCTTGTCTCGTCTTGGCGTTCGCCTTCACCTTCGCAACATGCGCCTGCCACTTAGCGCGCATCTCCTGCCACTCCGACGAAGCCTTGTCGCCGGCAGCGTCTGCCTTGTCGTTGAGTCGATCCGCTGCCGCGGCCGCCCGATCGCGAGCGCTGTCGACGTCGCTCTCCAGTCGATCCCTGGTGCTCTGATTCGCAACCTTCAGTTTGTCGGACGCGGTTTTCGCCTGATCAGAGATCCTGTCGAACTGTGCGCTGAGATCGATGTCGGCCATTGAGAACTCCTTGTGTGCGATTGGATAACTCCTGAATCGTGCCGCGCGGACCTTTCACCGTCATTGTGGGTGCCGACAACGTCGGTAAGCAGACGCTGTTGCGTGCTGCACTCGTGTAGCAGCCGCCCGGAACTACTCGGCACCTGCAGCTTCGTCAACTCGTCGCTCAACCATGTGCTCACGTAACGCATTTCTTCCGCTATGCCCTCTGCGCTTGTCGCAAATGTTCGTCGGGTCTATCCGCGAAGTGGCGCACTGAGATTCGATGGATCCGCCGCGCGACATCGGCGGTGGCCGACTCACTCGCCAATCTGCCCTGGGTGCTGGAGTTTCAGACGAACGCGCTGAGGCCCGTGATGGCACGTCCGAGGATCAGGGTGTTCATCTCGCGGGTGCCTTCGTAGGAGTAGATAGCTTCGGC
>JAVRPG010000601.1:0-10803 GCA_032162325.1 Mycobacterium sp.
GCGGATTCGTCCTCCGGCAGGTCGTGCCTGACGACGCGCACCTGACCATGCGCCAGGCAGGCCGCATAGCCATGGAGCTTGCCGTAGAGTTCCCACGCCGTGCGACGCTCGTCGCTGTGCGCGTGGATTTCGTGGCCGTCGGAGAACCGTAGATGCAGGCTGCCGTCCTCGTCCCAACTCGCGTGGGTACATGTCGATCCGGCAAAGTCGAACAAGGCCCGATGCTCGGCCTTGGCGGCTCGAGGATCGATGAGGACGACCTCTTCATCGTCTCGCGCGGTCTGCGGCAGGGTGAGGTAGAACGGCACCGAGATGACGAGTTCGTTGTAGTCGTCCAGGTTCAGCACCAGACCGTCGCGGAACATGATCCGCTGGACCACGCATCCCCGGATCCACGGTTCGGTCATTTTTTCACTCTGGTCCGTCGCGCAACTGCGCACAAGGCCTTTGGCGTCGGTTTCCGTAGCATCGGCGGAGGGGCCTGGAGGTGGACGTGAAGATTCGGTTCGGCATTGGGCTGGGTGCGGATACCGGTCCTGAGCAACTGGCGAGCATCGTCGACCATCTTGAGGCGACCGGTGTCGATTCGCTGTGGTTCTCCGAATTGGTGTACTCCAAGGCGGTCGATCCGTTCGTTGGGATGGCCTACGCACTGGCCCGGACGACGAATCTGAAGGTGGGCACGTCGGTCGCGGTGCTTCCAGGCCGCCATCCCGTACTGGTGGCAAAGCAGCTGGCGTCGCTGGCCGGTCTCGCGCCCAAGCGGGTCCTTCCTGTGTTCGGCCTGCGGTCGGCGATTCCGGCGGAACGCGAGATCTTCGTGGTGCCGGACGGGGAGCGCGCCGCCGTGTTCGATGAATCGCTGCGGCTGCTGAGATCGGTTCTGGAGCAACAAGATGTCGCGTTCGACGGCGACTACTTTGCCGTCAGTTCCGTCGATGTCGAACCTCGACCGCTCAAACCGCTCGACATCTGGCTGGGCGGATCCGCACCGGCAGCGTTTCGCCGCATCGGCCGGCTCGGCGACGGGTGGCTCGGTAGCTTCCTCACCCCGCAGGAAGCCCGCGGTGGTCGCGAGCAGATCCAGCGGGCGGCGGCTGAAGCGGGCCGCGAAATCGAACCTGATCATTTCGGGATCAACCTCGCGGTCAGCGACGGCGAAATGCCGGACGGTTTGGTTGCCGCGGTCAGGCGGCGCAGGCCGGACGTCAATCCCGCCGACCTCATCGCGGGCGACTGGCCGCATCTGCACCGTCAGCTCGACGCGTATGTGGCGGCGGGTTTGACCAAATTCGTGATCCGGCCCGCCCATCAGGCGAACATCGACGACTTCATCGATCGGTTCGTGGCGGAACTGGTACCGCGGCAGAACTGACATCGTCCTAGAGCAGCGGTTGTTTCCTTTTGGACCTGAACCTCGACGGTCGTGCCATCGTGTCTAGAAGTGTGAGACGCAGGTCGTCCACGCGATGCGGCTTGAGCGGAGGAGTTGGCGGATGAGCACTCGATTTTCGCGTCTGACCAGATCGCTTGTACTCGGCGCGGTGGCCGCGGCACTGGCGTTCGGGCTTGTCAGTCCGCCGGTGGCGGTGGCCGACGATCGGCAGCAGTTCACCGGGACGACGCTGTCCGGTGCACCCTTCAACGGGGCAAGCCTGGTTGGGAAACCCGCGGTGCTGTGGTTCTGGACGCCGTGGTGCCCGTTCTGCAACGCGGAAGCACCAAGCGTCAGCCAGGTCGCGGCGGCCAATCCCAAGGTCACCTTCGTTGGCGTCGCGGCGCGCTCCGAGGTCGCGGCTATGCAGGGCTTCGTGTCGAAGTACAACCTCAACTTCACCAACCTCAACGATGCCGACGGGTCGATATGGGCCCGCTATAACGTCCCGTGGCAGCCGGCCTATGTGTTCTACCGTGCAGATGGGTCGTCGACATTCGTGAACAACCCGACCGCGGCCATGCCCCTTCAGGAGCTGTCCGACCGGGTAGCGGCGCTGTCGTAGGTCGCCGCGCACCGTGGACCAAGACCTGCTGGGCTTGGCCTTCGGCGCTGGACTGGTGGCGGCGCTGAATCCCTGCGGCTTCGCCATGCTGCCCGCATATCTGGCCCTGGTCGTCCGAGGCGAGGATGTGGGTCGACGCGCCGCCGTCGGCCGCGCGGTGACAGCCACCGCCGCGATGGCGGCCGGATTCGTCACGGTGTTCGGCGGATTCGGCATCCTCACCGTATCGGCCGCATCGACCGTGCAGCGTTACCTGCCTTATGTCACCGTGCTGATCGGCATTATCCTTGTCGCCCTTGGCATTTGGCTGCTCGCGGGACGCGAGATCACGGTGCTGCATGGCGCGGCGCGCGGCGCGCGGTGGGCGCCGACACCGCGCGTCGGCTCGATGTTCGGCTACGGGATCAGCTACGCGGTCGCGTCGTTATCGTGCACGGTCGGGCCGTTCCTGGCTGTCACCGCCGCAGCACTTCGCGGCGGCTCAGTTCTCGGCGGCGTGGCCGTCTATTTCGCCTATGCCGGCGGTTTCACGCTCGTCGTCGGGGTTCTCGCGGTGGCCGCCGCGCTGGCCAGTTCGGCGGCCGTCGACCGGATGCGCCGAATTGTGCCCTATGTCAACCGGATCAGCGGCGCGCTGCTCCTCGCTGTCGGCGTCTATGTCGGCTACTACGGCCTCTACGAGATCCGGCTGTTCACAGGCAACGGCAATCCCGAGGACCCGGTGATCGCGGCCGCCGGTCGTGTGCAGGGTGCAATCGCAGGCTGGGTCCACCAGCACGGGGCGTGGCCGTGGCTGGTCGCGCTGGCGGTGTTGATCGTCGCCGCGCTCGGTGCGGCGTGGCGCGCTAGTGCGACGGCGAGATATCGCCGTGCAGATCGGGCCACGGCGGACGACGAACCATAGCCACGCCGGCAAGCGCCGCCGACACCAGCCCGACCAGGATTCCCATCATCGCGATGCGCCCTGCGTCAACCGCAGGCACAAATGACGCCTTGCCGTCCTTGACCACGAAGATCCCGAGCGGTTTGGCGCCCGGCGCAAATCGGGAGTCACCGACTGGCTTTAAGGCTGTGCGCACCTTGGCGACCGGGACGACCGTCGTGCCGTCGGCGGTTTCGTACGGCTGGCCGAACACGCGCGCGGCGTCGGGATCCACCGCCAGCGTGTCCATGGCTTCTCGAGCCTCGCGAAGATTCATGTCGTCCCCATTACTACCGCCGGGCGATCCGCGGTGATTTCTGACCCGAACTGCAGTCATATCAGGTGACGTTCGATCGAACAGACGAAGGAGGCCCTCGTGGTGATCGTCGCTGGACACGTCGTGGTCGACCCCGAACAACGCGACGATTACCTGTCGGGATGCGTCGAGGTGGTGCGTCAGGCGCGGCGCGCCCCCGGCTGCCTGGACTTCTCGCTGTCGGCCGACCTCCTCGAGCCGGGCCGGATCAACATCCTGGAACGGTGGGAATCCCAAGCCGCGGTCGAGGCATTCCGCGGCAGCGGTCCCAGCGACGAGCAGGGTGCCGCGATACTTGCCGCCGCGGTCGCCGAGTACGACGTCGGCGACGAGAGAAGCCTCAAGTGAGCGCCGGCCAGTGGCAGTACGAGTGCGTGGAGAAGGCAAGCGCCTGCTGATACACGGAATCCAGCATGCGGGCACCGGCGACCGCGGTCTTGGCGTCGTCGAGCGTGGCGGTGCAGTCGGGGGAGTGCAGAACGGACCAGTTCAGCGCGACCTGTTCAACCATCTCGCCGTTCAGGCGGTCGATGGCCGCGCGGGATGCTGCCAAATCGGGCGCGACGGCCGGCGCGGATGCCGGATCGAGTTTCCATTGCGCGAACCGGGTGTATTCGATCGCCTCGGTGGCATCGATCTGATCGGTGAAGATCCGCCCGACGTAGTCGACGTCGACGCCCCTGCCCGTCGCGTCGGCCCTCACCGCCCGCAACACCTGCTCGACCCGTTGCGGATCCTCGATCGAGCCACCGGTCTTCCACTTGCTCGCCGCAACCGGGTCTGCGGTCTGCAGCCGCTGTACGGCCGCGTCAACGAGATCGAACAGTGGGTTCGTGTCGTCGGCACGAGCGGGGGCTTGCACCGACGCGAGAGCGATCAGGACGCAGGACAACGCGGCCGCGCCGGGCATTCCCTCAGCGGTCGAACTCCGATTCGTCGTCGGGGACCGCAATCGCCTGCTCGATGAGGTCGGCTTCATCGGCGTCCCAATCCCGCGCGGTGGTAACGCGAGACGCGTCCCGCCAGGTGTCCGCGTCGCTGACATCAATGTGTATGAGTTGTTCGACCATGTCGGCTTCAGGAGTGTCGTCGCCGAACGTTCGGCCCTCAGGGGTGGTCATTGTCGGTCTCCGTCCCTACCGGGGCCGCGCACGCGCGTCCGCCGCCTCTTGTTCGGCGGGCGTCACGATCAGCGCGTCAGGCCCGGGATAGACCGTCGCGATGTGGTCGGTGCTGAGCCACCGGACCACATACGGCGGTGAGCCATCGGCCGAGCGGACCTCCGTGATCACTCCACGGTGATCCGACATCTCGACGGTGGTCCCCTTGACCACCAGGAAATCGCCCACTTTGGCCCTCATCGTCCGCTCCTCTCGTGTGCATCGGCCGGTTTTCGCCACGTCGTGTGTGGTCGATTGTCCTCTCATCGCGTCCAGCGTCTAGATGTAACTGCCCGTTCCTGGCGCGCGATTAACCCGATGTCGGGCAACACCAGGACGTAGGACTATGAATCTCTTTCACAAAACACACAGCAAGTGGATCCGCCGACTGTCGGTGGCATTCTTCGCGGCGGCGTTGCTGCCCGCACTGATCGGCATTGTCGGCGGCACTCCGACGGCCGCCGCGGCGGTCGAAGTCCTCAGCGTTCCGTCGCCGTCGATGGGTCGTGACATCACCGTGCAGTTCCAGGGCGGCGGCCCCAGGGCGGTCTACCTTCTCGACGGTCTGCGCGCCCGCGACGACCGCAATGGCTGGGACATCGAGACCGGCGCATTCAGTTGGTTCGACGGCTCCGGCCTGTCGGTCGTGGCGCCGGTCGGCGGCATGTCCAGCTTCTACACCGACTGGTACCGGCCCGCCGTCGGCAACGGCGGCACCCAGACCTACAAATGGGAGACCTTCCTCACGTCGGAGCTTCCGGCGTGGCTGGCCGCGAACAAGGGCGTCAGCGCGACCGGCAACGCCGTGGTCGGCCTGTCGATGTCGGGCAGTGCCGCCCTGATCCTCGCTGCTTATCACCCGGGACAGTTCGTCTACGCCGGAGCGCTGTCGGGCTTCCTGAACCTGTCGGCCGGGCTGTGGCCCGTGCTCGTGGGCATCGCAATGGGCGACGCGGGTGGCTTCAACGCGCTGGACATGTGGGGTCCCTACGGCGGGCCCGCCTGGCAGCGCAACGACCCCATGCGGCAGATCGGTCGCCTGGTGTCGAACGGCACCCGCATCTGGGTGTACAGCGGCAACGGCAACCCGACAGATTTGGATGGCGGGCTGGGCAACGCGCAGATTCCGGCGCAATTCCTGGAGGGCCTGACGATCCGCACCAACAAGGATTTCCAGGCGGCCTACACGCGGGCCGGGGGCAGCAACGGGGTGTTCAACTTCCCGCCCAACGGCACGCACAGCTGGGGTTACTGGGGTGGCCAGCTGCAGGCCATGAAGCCGGACATCCAGCGCGTGCTCGGCGCGGCACCGACGGCGTGATCTACAGGTCTCGCGACCAGTACTCGCCGACGAGGTCGTGCCCGAAGCTGTGGTGCGATTCGCGGCGATCGCAGCGGAACGCGGCCCGCTCGTAGATCCGGCGGGCGGCCACGAGAACATCGTTGGTCCACAACGTCATTCGCCGATAACCTGCCCTCTTGGCGAACCGTACGCATTCGTCCACCAGCCGGGTTCCGACGCCGGAGCCGCGCGCCGACGGCTCGACGAGCAACAAGCGCAGCTGTGCCGTGTGCTCCGCGTCGGCGGCGGTGCAGAACACGCAGCCGACGCGTTCGCCGTCCAGCTCGGCGATCCACGCCGCCTCGCGTTGGGTGTCACGGCGCTCGGCGAACTCGGCGACGATGCGCGCGACGAGCGCCTCGAACGTGGCGTCCCAGCCGTATTCGGCCGCATATCGGGCGCCATGCCGCTCGACGACCCACCCGAGATCACCCGGCTGGGGCGGGCGAAGCACGATGCCGGTCCGGCGCGCCTCGCGGCTCAGCGTCCGGCGGATCTGGCCCATCGCGCCGACGAGCTGGATTCGCTGACCGTCGTCCAGCGGCGCCAGCAGGGTGTCGATTGCGCCTGCCTGCAACCGGTCGAGTTCGTCGAACGCCCGCCGGCCGTCGTCGGTCAGGCGAACGACCTGGCGACGGCCATCGGCCGCCGACTTCTCCCTGACCGCCAATCCCGACGCGGTGAAACCGGACAGGATGCGGCTGAGGTAGCCGGCGTCGAGGTCGAGGTCGCGTCGAAGCTCGGATACCCCAACGTCGTCGCGATGAGCCAGCTCGAACAGCACCCTGGCCTCGGTGAGACCGAATGCCGACCCGGCCAGGTCGGGCCGCAGCAGACCCAGCACGCGTGTGTAGAAGCGGTTGAATCCGCGGACGTCGTCAACCATGCTTGGCATAGTTGACATCGTCAAACAATTACTTGCCGCTGTCAACTACTATGCCGCGCCTCGCCAGCAATGCTTGGGCGAACCGCACGATCGCGCCGGCTCGACGGCGAACGACGTACCCCACGCGGGCTCGATCGGTGTGCCCAATCACCGTGCCATCGGCAATCCCACCGCGTGCGACTGTGCCTTGCCTGAATATTCGGCGGTCACGGCGCCGATCCTGCCAGCGTGCGTTCAGCAATCCGCCCGGCAGACTCACCGGTGCTCTCGCTTCTCGGATACTGTGCGTAAACTGCGCAGACGACGGGGGAGGCTCCCAAAAAATGCGGAGCCGTCGAACCAGACCCAAACCAACCGCCGAAGGCCGCAACCTTGCCAGAAACGACACACGACACCCAGCACCTGAAGCCGCACTTCGAGAAAGTACAGTCGCACTACGACCTGTCCGACGACTTCTACCGGCTTTTCCTCGACCCGACCCAGACGTACAGCTGCGCCTACTTCGAGCCCGACGACATCACGCTGGAACAGGCGCAGATCGCCAAGATCGATCTGTCGCTGGGCAAGCTGGACCTCAAGCCCGGCATGACGCTGCTCGACGTCGGCTGCGGCTGGGGCGCCACGATGAACCGCGCCCTGGAGAAATACGACGTCAACGTCGTCGGGCTGACGTTGAGCAAGAACCAGCAGGCCTACGTCGAGCAGACGTTCGCCCAGTCCGACAGCCCGCGCACAAAGCGGGTACTGCTGGAGGGCTGGGAGCAGTTCCACGAGCCGGTCGACCGGATCGTGTCGATCGGCGCGTTCGAGCACTTCGGCGCCGATCGCTACGACGACTTCTTCAAGAAGACCTATCAGGCGCTTCCCGCCGACGGCGGCAGAATGTTGCTGCACACGATCGTGAAGCCGAGTGACGACGAATTCAGGGGGCGCGGGCTGAAGTTGACGATGCGCCTCGTCCGCTACATCAAATTCATCATGGACGAGATCTTCCCGGGCGGCGAGCTGCCGAGGGTGGCGCTGGTCGAGGAGCATGCGACCAAGGTCGGCTTCGAGGTGAGCCGGGTCCAGTCCCTTCGGCTGCATTACGCGAAGACGTTGGACATCTGGGCTACGGCGCTCGAGGCGCGCAAGGACGAGGCGATCGCGATCCAGTCCGAAGAGGTCTACGAGCGCTACATGAAATACCTGACCGGCTGCGCCGACCTCTTTCGCGACGGCTACACCGACGTCTGCCAGTTCACACTCGTCAAGAACTAGCGAAGCCTGTTCGCTCCAACCGCCGTGACGGCGTCGATCACCGCGCGCGGGTTATCAAGCGACACAAACGTTCTCGCGTCGGGCACCTCGACCAGCGCTGCGTTGGGGAACAGCGCCGCCAAGCGCCTGCCCAGCGCGGGCGTGAAGGCGCGGTCGCGCTGACCCCAGACAATCGTCACGGGCTTGGTGAACCGGCCGAGCCGTGTCGACACATCGGTCAGATCGGTCTTGGCCACGTTGCGAAGCAGCGTGGCGAGGTCTCTGCGGATGCGCACGTCCGTGCGGCCTGGCTCCAGCCAGGACGCGGTGAGCTGCGCATCCGGGTGGACCAGCAGGCCGAACCCGAGCGGAGAGTGCCGCAGGGCCTTTATCCGCATCTGCTCGAACAACAGCTTGATGGAGATCGGGCCGCGCAGCAGCGCGAAGACGAGGGTGAACGGGAACGGCGGGAACTTGTCGAACGCATCGCAGTTGGTCAGCACCAGGCGACCGACCTGGTCCGGGTACGCGTCGATGACCAGTTGACACAGGCCGCCGCCGGTGTCATTGCCGACGAGCGTGACATCCGACAGCCCGAGCGCGACGACGAAATCCTTGATCATCGTGGCCACGCCACCCGGTGAGAGGGCGCCGGCATCGTTGACGGGAATGGTGTGCGAGCCGAGTGGCCAGTTCGGCAGGTAGCAGCGGAAACCCTGCCGTGCCAGGCCTTCTGCCACGCGATCCCACAGACGGCTGTCGACGAGGATGCCGTGCACGAACAGCACCGGCGGCGCAGCGGAGTCCTCGGGGCCCAACACGCGGTAGTCGATCGTTGCCTGATCCAACGCCACCTGCGGCATGTTCGCTATCCTTCCATCAGACTTACAAACACTTGGTATGAAAGTTACGTGCAGCCTGTATGAAAGTCAATGACGGTGTGGTCGCCGAGTCTCCGGCGCGGCGCACACAGGCCGAGCGCACGGCCGCGACCCGGGCGCTGCTGATTGGTGCTGCGCGGAAGTTGTTCGCCGACAAGGGGTTTGCCGAAGTTTCGACACAGGCGATCGTCGCCGCGGCCGGGGTGACACGGGGGGCGCTCTATCATCAGTTCGAGGACAAGGCGGCGCTGTTCGCGGCGGTCTATGAGGAGGTCGAGCGTGATTTGGTCGCCGACATCGCGCGGCAGATCATGGACGATCAACCGCCGGACCCGCTGGAAGCGATGCGCCTGGGGGCGCGCCTCTTCCTCGATCGCTGTTCCGCACCCGACGTTCAGCGGATCGTCCTGATCGACGCACCGGCGGTGCTGGGCTGGGATCGGTGGCGCGCGGTCGGGGTGAAATACGGGCTCGGGGTGATCGAGGGAATGCTCGCGCATGCGATCGCGGAGGGCGCGGTACCCGAGCAGCCGTTACGGCCGACCGCGCACGTGCTGCTCGGAGCGCTCGATGAGGCGGCGCTCTACGTGTCCCGCGCGACGAATCGCGATCAGGCACGCAAAGAGATGGACGCCGTGTGCGACCGGTTGCTCAGCGGGATCGCCGGCGGGTAGGGAGCAGCAGCGCGCTGTCGCCGAATTCGTGCCATAGATATCCGTTGTCGATCGCTTCGCGATATGCCGCGGCCACCAGCGCCGGCCCGGCGATCGCTTCGAGCAGCAACAGGTGCGAGGCGCCGGCGTCGTGCCAGCCGGTGATCAGTCCGTCGACCACGCGTGGCGGGCGGTCCGGCCCGAGGACCAGATCCGTCCATCCGGCCGCGGCGTGCACCGTGCCGTCAGAATCAGCGGCGGACTCGAGAGCGCGGGACGCCGTGGTCCCGACGGCGATCACCCGCCCGCCCGACGCGCGGGTCAGGTTGACCAGCCGCGCCGTCGCGGGCGGCACCTCGAACGGCTCGGCAACCGGCGGCTCGCCCGGTTCCGCAGAGGAGACCCCGGCGTGCAGAGTGACGGGCGCGAATGCGATTCCCGCCGACACCAGCGACGTCACCAATGCGGTACTGAATGGCCTTGCCGCGCTGGCCATCTCGGCGCTTCCGGGCCGCCGGGCGAAGACGGTCTGGTAGCTGCTCAGCGGCCAGGGCCGCGGCACGTAGCCGTATCGGATGGGCCGCCCGTGTCTGCCGAGGTAGGACGTGACGTCACCCTCGATCGCCAATCGTGAGGTCCACAGCCGACTGCCCACCACACCCGGTTCGGGATAGGAAGCGATCACGACAAGCGCGGCGCCATCGGGCAGACCGATGCGCTCGCCGGGCTCGATGTCCGGCAATTGCGCGGTCGCGTTGGTCGCAGGCCGCAGTTCGACGATCCAGACGTGGTCGTCGAGTGCGGTCGAGAAATGCACGGCGACTGGTGCGGAACCGCGGATACCGTCGACGGCAGCCGGGAGCGTCGCGGAGTTGTTCACGACCAGCAGGTCGCCAGGGGCGAGGTGCTCGCTGAGGTCGCCGAACCGGCCGTGCACGAGTCCACCCGGCGTGGCGATCATCAGCTTGACGCCGTCGCGGGCGACACCGTGCGCCTCGGGCGGCTCGACCGCATCCGACGCGGGTGGGCGCTGGAAATGCGTGCGCGGCTTCGGGAGGGTCATGCGTCTGCTCCGACCGTCAACAGGTCGTGTGCGCGGTAGCGGCCGGGCGCGGGCGTTCTTTCGAGAAGCCGCAGCAGCGCAGGCACCACGGATTCGGGTTCGGCGCGATCGGAGATGTCCTCGCCGGGAAATGCGGCCTGGTGCATCTCGGTGCGCATGTCGCCGGGATCGAAGGCGTACACGCCGATGTCCGGATTCTCGGCGGCCATGATCGCCGAAAGGTGATCGAGCGCTGCCTTCGACGACCCGTAGCCGCCCCAGCCCTCGTACGGCTCGATAGCCGCATCCGAGGTGATGTTGACGATGAAACCGCCGTTGTCGGTCAGCGCGGGTAACGCGGC